>CAYYRG010000033.1:0-12114 GCA_964474015.1 uncultured Anaerolineaceae bacterium
ACTTCAGCCGGGCTTACATCCGCCACCTCATCGTCGCCCGCGAAATGCTGGCCGCTACCCTGCTTTCCATCCACAACCTGCACACGCTGGTGCAACTTGCGCGCGACATGCGGGAAGCCATCATCGCGGGGCGCTTCGAGGCGTGGGCGGCTGAAGTGCTCGCCCGCGCAGCCAGCGCGGGCCGTTGAGGAGGGGAATGTGATGCCGCGTCGCTTGCGCTGGGTGTTGCTGACGATTATCCTTCTTGCAGGGGCGGGCATTCGCCTTTATCACCTCACTGACCCCCCGCTGGATTTTCACCCCACGCGCCAGATGCACAGTGCGCTCATTGCCCGCGAGTTCTATCTCACCTGGCGGCCAGGCGCCATCACCCCCGCAGAAACCCAGGCCCGCGCTTTGGGCAACCGCATGGCGCGTTACGAGCCGCCGTTGTTCGAGGCGCTGGTTGCCAAAACGTGCGTCTGGGCCGGGCAGCACTTTGGCTTCCACTTGTGGGTGGCGCGGCTGTATGACCTGCTCTTTTGGCTGCTGGGGGCATGGGGGCTTTATTTGCTGGCGCGCCGCCTGACGAATCCCGATGCTGCGCTGGTCGCGGTGGGGTATTGGATGCTGCTGCCCTTCGCCATTCAGGCCAGCCGCTCGTTTCAGCCCGACCCGCTGATGACGGTGCTGTTAGTGTGGACGGCCTATGCCGCCACCCAAGAGGGGAACGCGCGCTTTTGGGCGCTTCCGCTGGGGGCGTTGGCGGGCATTGTCAAGGCGTATGGCCTGATTTTCGCCTCAGGCATTTTCGCGGCGGTGGAAATCTGGCGCGCCCCGCGGCGGTTCTGGAAACGCTGGACGTTTTGGGTAACCCTGGCGGGAATGACCGTGCCGGTCGTCGCGGTGTACCTCGCCATGCCCCGCGGGGAAGTCGGCGGCGACTTCCTGCGCACGTGGACGCTGCGGATGATACCGCTCTGGTTTTCGCCCAGGTTGTACGGAGGGTGGTTGCAGCAATTAGGCGGCGCGTTCGGCGGCGGCTTCCTGTTGCTGGCGTTGCTGGGCATCGTGACCTTGCGCGGGCGGGGACGCGCGTTGGCCCTGGGATGGGGCGCGGCTTACCTGGCTTATGGTTTCCTGGTGCCTTTTCACATTGCCACGCATTCTTACTATCAACTGCCGCTGCTTCCGTGGGTGGCGTTGGGGTTGGCCGGTGCGGCGCAAAGCATTGCGCCGGTGCTTGACACACGCCCGAAGTGGGCGCAGGCGTTGTTTGGGGTGGGGGTGTTGGCGGCGGCGGTGTACCCCCTTGGCATCACGGTGTGGCAAATGCAGCAATGCACCTGCCGCCAGCAAGCCGCCACTTTTGAACGTTTGGGGCAGATCCTGCCCAAAGACGGCGCGGTTGTGGCGCTTACCGAGGCTTACGGGTATCCCTTGATGTATTATGGCAACCTGACGGTTGATTTCTGGCCTACCAGCCGCTATCAGCGGGTGTTCGACCTGTCGCCTGCGGCTTTCCAGCGTTTGTTTGCCGAGCGGACGCACGGCCACGCTTACTTTCTGGTGACCGATTTCGAGGAATTTGCCCGGCAGAAGGCCCTGCGGCATTATCTCTCAGCCCACTACCCGGTGGTGGCAGAGGGCGAAGGGTATATCCTGTACGACTTGCGGCACCCGCGAGCAAAGACGCCATGAAACCCCCACAAATTTCCCGCCTGGCCTGGGGGCTGCTGATCGTGCTGATCGCCCTGGGCGCGGCCATCCGCTTTGTCGACCTCACGGAGCCGCCGGTGGATTTCCACCCCACCCGGCAGTTGCGCGACGCCATCATTGCGCGGGCGCTTTACTACCGCTGGCTGCCTCATCCCGACCCCGAAAAGGCGCGTTTGGCGCAGGAAACCGCCGCCCCAGGCCAGGTTGAGAAATTCGAGCCGCCTTTGTTGGAAGGGCTGGTGGCGGCGACTTATCTCGCCGTGGGCGGTGAGCACGTCTGGATTGCACGCATCTATAGCATCCTGTTCTGGCTGCTGGGGGTGTTGGGCGTCTTCCTGCTGGCACATGCGCTTGCCGGGGAAGCCGGGGCGCTGGCCGCAGCGGCTTTCCCCTTGTTTTTGCCGCTCGCGGTGCAGGCCAGCCGTTCGTTCCAGCCCGACCCGTTGATGAGCGCCCTCATCGTGTGGACGGCTTACGCGGCTTACCGCTGGGCACAGCACCCCGCCTGGAAGCCCGCGTTGTGGCTGGGCGTGGTGGGCGGCCTGGCCATTTTGGTTAAGGCGTTTGCCATTTACGAAGTCGCTGGCATCACCGCCGGGGCGCTGGTCATCGTGTGGCGCAGAGAGGGGTGGAAGGCCGTCTGGGGGCGGGCGCAAACCTGGGCCATGGGCGTGCTGATGCTGGCCCCGGTAGGGCTGTATCTGCTGCTGCGCGGTGAGCACGCTGCCGGGGGCTATATTGCTTACTGGATGTTGGCTTTTCACAAACTCTGGTTTGCCCGCTTTTTCTACACCCGCTGGGCCTTTCATTTTCTGGATTGGTTTACCCCGCTGGCGGTGCTGCTGGCCTTTGCCGGGCTGTATTTTGCCCGCCAGGAAGGCCGCCCCCTGCTTTTGGGCTGGATGGTGGGCTATGGGCTGTTAGGCTTTAGCGTGCCTTATCTCATCATCAGCCACAATTACTACAGCCTGCCGGCGACTTTCTGGGTTGCCGTCGCGCTGGCCCCCACGGTAGAGACGGTGTGGGGATGGGCGCGCGCCGTGGGGCGCTGGGCATGGATGAGCATGGCGGCGTTGGGGCTGCTCTTCATAGCCGTGGGGGTGCGCGCCGACCTGCATCTGCTGAAAGCCTCTTATTGGGGCGAGGCAGAACGTTGGGCTGCTGTGGCCGCTGCCGTGCCCACCGATGGCAAGGTCATTGGTCTGACGCCCACCTACGGTATGCGCATTCGTTATTTTGGCTGGCGGCCTATCGGCTATTGGCCGCCGCCGGGCGAATATGCCGTCGCCCGGTTGCAAGACCGCCCGGCCAGCGTGTGGCACGATTTCCAGTGGCGCACTAAAGGCTACCGCTACTTCCTCGTGGCTGCCGAGGGCTTTCTGGATGCCGAGCCGCAGTTGAAATACATCCTCACGCATTACTACCCCTGCATTGCCAAAGGGCCGGGCTATCAGGTGTATGACCTCGCCCACCCCCTCAAGCCGCTGCCCAAATTCCCGCCTCCGGAGGAGCAGCATGGCGGTTCGTGAGCCGCTGGTTTCCATCGTCACCCCCTCGTTCAACCAGGCGCGTTACCTGGAAACCACCATCCGCTCGGTGCTGGGGCAAGATTACCCACGGCTGGAATACCTCATCGTCGATGGCGGTTCTACCGATGGCAGCGTGGAGATCATTCGCCGCTATGCCCCTCATCTGGCGTGGTGGGTTTCGGAGCCCGACCAGGGCCAGGCCGACGGCATCAACAAGGGGCTGCGTCGGGCGCAGGGTGAGATCGTGGCCTGGCTGAACTCGGACGATGTTTACGCCCCCGGCGCCGTGCGCGCCGCGGTGGAGGCTTTCCAGAAGCACCCGGAAGCCGGCCTGGTGTTCGGCGATGCGCTTTCTATCGATGCCTCTGGCCGCGCCTTCCACACGCTGAAGGCCGGGCCGTGGGGCCTGGAAGACTTGATGACCTTCCACATGCTGACGCAGCCGGCGGTGTTCATGCGGCGCACGGTGGCGGCGGAGGTGGGCTTCCTGGATGAGGATTTTCACTTTTTGCTCGACCATCGGCTCTGGCTGAAAATTGCGGCGCGCGCCGAAATGGTTTACGTGCCTGCGGTGTGGGCGTTTGCCCGCTACCATGCGGAAGCCAAGAACGCCGCCCACGCTGCCGAGTTTGGCGCAGAAGCCCTGCGGCTGGCGGCCTGGCTGGCCACCGACCCCGCTTTCGGGCAGGCTTACCGCCGCTTGAAGCGGCCTGTGTGGGCTGCGGCGCATCGTTTCCGTGCCCGCTATTTGCTGGATGCCGAACATTACCCCGCCGCGCTGGGTGGCTATTTGCGCGCTTTGGCCTGGCACCCCCCCACGGCCCTGCAGGAAGCCCACCGGATGGTTTTCGCCTTGCTGGGCACGGTGGGGCTGGGCAGGCCTTTGCGGCGCTGGTATTACCGCCGCGCCTGGGGCGGCATCCCGCCCGAGGCTCAGGCTCTCGGCATCACCAACGCCGATGCGTTTTGGGCGTCGTGAAGCCCGCTCACGCAAAAAAAGAACCTGTCAGGTTTTCGAATAACCTGACAGGTTTTTTTGCTCTGCCGAGAAGGGGGCGTATCACCCCAATATCACCCCACGCCGCGCTGGCGTGCCCAGGCTTCGAGCGCCTCTTCCTGGGCGTCCAGGTAGGCGTCCAGGGCTTCCCGACGATGGGCGGCCAGCCCCAAGGCTTCTACAAATTGCTGCCACGGCGCAAGGTGCGCTTCGTCGGCGTGCTGCACGGCCAGGGTCCAGGTAAACAGGAGGGGGTAAAGGGCGTTCGCGGGCGTGCTGCTGGCGAGGTAGGCTGCGACCGCGCGGCGGTAGTAAGGCAGGCGGGGGGAAGCCAGCTCCACCGGCGGCTGAGAAGATGCCGCCGCGGCGCTCAGGGCGGCTTCCCAAGGGGGAATGGCCGCTTCGAGGGTGTCGGCTGTGGCCTGGGGTGCGCCGAGGGTCTGGAAGAGCAGCCCGGTGAGGTGGGGGTAGCCCCAATGTTGTGCCGCGGGGGGAAAGTCTAACAACAACCGCCGAGGCGAAAAGGTATAGCCCAACAGGGTGGCGGGGGCGTTGGCGGCGCGGAAGATGGCCTCCAGATAGGCAGCGAAGGCTGCGGGGGTGAGGTCGTCGTCGAAAGTGAACCACGCTTCGCGCGCGGCCTGGGTGAGGGTTCGGGCGCGGGCTATGGCGCTTTCGGGCGCGCGGAAACGGCTGCGCACGGCGGCCTGGGCAAAATCCAGGAAGTGCTGGGGGTCGTAGAGTGCTTCGGCGCGGAAGAGAGTGGGGCCCAGAAAAGGTTCGGTGCGCAGGTTGCGCGCGGGTTCGTAGCGGCTGCGGTCGTGGCGACGGATGTCGAGGTGCGCTTCTCCGGGCAAGGGGGCCACTTCGCGCTCGGTTGAGGGCGCGTCGTTGTAGATGAGCACCACGTCCACGTCGGCAGCGCCGCCGAGGAAAGGCTGGCCGCGCAGCAATGAGCCACTGAGGTAAACGGCCAGCAGGCGCAGGTCGCGCGTCTGCTGGCTGACGAATTTTTCGGCGTAGCGGCGGAGTTTTTCGGGGGTCAGGCGCATAGGCAAGGCAAGGGTATCATTCGAGGTACTCGCGCAGTTGGCGAGTGCGGCTGGGGTGTCGCAGGCGGCGCAAGGCTTTGTTTTCGATCTGGCGGATGCGTTCGCGGGTAAGGCCGAATTTTCCGGCTATCTCTTCCAGCGTGAGCGGTGGGCTGCCGTCGAGCCCGTAGCGCAGGCGGATGACCTGGGCTTCGCGCGGGGGCAGGGTGTCGAGCACGGCGCGGATGCGTTCCCGCAGAATTTCCTGATAGGCCAGTTGGGCAGGGGCAGGGGCGCGGCGGTCTTCCACAAAAGCGCCAAGTTCGGTTTCTTCGTTGTCGGCGTCGGTGATGGGGGTTTCCAGGGAAAGGGGATACCATGAAATCCGCAGCATCCATTCCACTTTGTCGGGGGTGGTTTCAAGGGCCTGGGCCAGTTCCTCGGCGGTGGGGGGGCGGCCAAGGCGTTGTTCCAGTTGCTGGCGCTCCCGGTAAAGTACCCGAATGCGTTCCAGCATGTGCACCGGCAGGCGGATGGTGCGCCCCTGGTCGGCGATGGCGCGACTGATGGTCTGGCGAATCCACCAGGTGGCATAGGTAGAAAAACGAAAGCCGCGGCGGTAATCGAACTTCTCCACGGCTTTCATCAAACCCAGGTTGCCTTCTTGAATCAGGTCGGCGAAGGGCACGCCTCGCCCGACATAGCGCTTCGCGATGCTGACCACCAGGCGGGTATTGGCGCGAATGAGGTGCTCGCGGGCGGCCAGACCGGCTTCCACCTCGGCTTGCAGGCGGGAACGCTCGCCGGGCGGCAGATCGTGACGGCTTTCCTCGAGCCTGGCTGCAGCCACTTTGCCGCGCGCCACCTGCTTTGCCAGGCGCACTTCTTCTTCCGCGGTGAGCAGCGGCACGCGCGACATCTCTTTGAGGTACTGGCCCACCGTGTCCACATCTTCATACAACGCCGCGGGCGATGCCGTGCCATCTTCAATCACCTCAACGCCTTGTTTTTGAAGATAGCCCAACATCTGGGCATACGCCTGGCGGCTGGTGTCGGGGCAACAGGCGACGATGTCGTCGGTGGTCAGATAACCCCGCACGGCTGCTTGCTCCAACAGCATGTTGAGCGCAGCATGTGGCTCAGGCATGGCTGACATGCACTTGCCTCCTTGCCTTACTGCTCAAGAAGGGTTTTCAGAATTTCCAGGCGGGGGTCGATGCTTTCCTGTCGGTGGCCGCAGTCTTCCACGTTGCGGTTTGCACCACACACGGGGCAAAGCCCCTTGCAATCTTCCGAACACAAAGGTTTGATGGGGAAGGCCAACCACATATACTCGCGCACCAGCGGCGCGAGGTTGATTTGTCCACTTTCGGGGTAAAGTAAGCCCGATTCCCCCATGTTTTTGCGTGTGAAGGCGTATAATTCGGTAAAATCGGTCGTCAGGTGCAAATCAAAGGGCTCCAGACACCGTACGCATTCCGCAGGTGTATCGGCCTCGAGATGCGCCTGCACCAGCAGCCCCTGCGGCGTGCGAGTGACGAGAACGTGCCCTGTGACCCGCTGCAATGGCAGGTCTTCCAGGTGCACTTCGGGAATGTCAAAGAGGAAATCCCGGCTGTAGCCCACCTGCTCGTGGGCAATAAAGCCCACATTCAGCCGGAAGGGGTTGTCGTGAGCCACGGTGCTGCTCCTGCAGGAATTTTCGCAAAGCGATTTACAGTATAACACACCGCCCAAGGGAAGTCAACGACAATGAGACATAATTTTAGCCTTCTCATCGCCACCACCAACCGCGGCAAGCAAAGGGAATATCGCCAGTTGCTTGCCGACCTGCCCCTGCGCCTGGTTTTTCCGGACGAAGTGGCTGCGACGCTGACGGTGGAAGAAATCGGCCAGACCTATGCTGAAAACGCGGCGCTCAAGGCGCAGGCATGGGCGGAGGCTACGGGATTGTTTGCTCTCGCCGACGATTCGGGCCTGGAGGTCGAGGCCCTGGGCGGCGCGCCGGGGTTGTACTCGGCCCGTTACGCCCCGGGGCCCTCCCCTACCGACGCCGACCGCCGCCGCTACCTGTTGCGCCAGCTGGAAGGCCATCCGCGGCCGTGGCGGGCGCGCTTTGTTTGTGTGATCGCTGTGGCCACGCCCACGGGCGCAGTGCATTTTGCGGAGGGCGCCTGCGCGGGGGAAATCATCCCGACCGAGCGCGGCAGCCACGGTTTTGGCTACGACCCTATTTTCTGGCTTCCGGAACTGCAACGCACCATGGCGGAACTGTTGCCGGAAGAGAAAAACCGCCTCAGCCATCGGGGGCGGGCGGCGGCGGCAATTCGGCCAGTGCTCAGGGCGCTGGCTGCCGGTTAAAGGATGTCTCTCGTGTTGGCAACGCCGCGTGGGGGCTCAGATGAACAGCACCTCGCGGGCGAAGTCTTGCAGTGCTGCGGCCACCTTTTCGGGCTGTTCTAACATGACCATGTGGCCGGCGTCGCGCACGGTGACCAGCCGCGCCTGGGGGATGGCCTGGGCGAGAAATTCGCCGTAATAATAGGGGGTCATTTTATCGGCGGTGCCATGAATGACCACCGTTGGCGCGTGGATATGGCCCAATTGCTGGCTGACATCGAAGCGGTTGCAGGCGGCGAAATCGTTGTGCACGACGGTGTAGCGCACTTCTTGCATCCGTTGCGTGGCCAGTTCCCGCAGGCGGGGTGGCGCCTGGGGGCTAAACGCCCACTTCATAATGGTTTCCACTGCGAGGGGGAAGGTTTCCGCGTGGGCGGTGCTTTCCAGCAAGCGGGGGTTGACAGGTAGCCGGGCGCCCGTTGCCACCAGGCCCAGGGCGCGCACTTTTTCGGGGTAAGTGAGGGCGAGGGTCATCACGATGGCGCCGCCCATGCTGTGCCCTACCCATAACGCTTGCGAGAAGCCCACGGTTTCAGACCAGGCTGCCAGCCGGCGGGCGTAGGCTGCGATTTCTTGCTCGCCGACGCCGTCGCTGCGCCCGTGTCCGGGCAAATCTACTGCCAGGGTGCGGAAACCAGGCAGGCGGCGGACCTGAGGCGGCCAGTGGAGGTGGGTGCCCCCTGCGCCATGCACCAGCACGATGGGGTATGGCAGGCGCGCTGCCTCGCCACGCAGGTCGGCTTCGGCGTAGTAAATGTGGTCGATTTGGGGCATGGTTGACTCCTGCAAGTTTTTAAAAAGCCGCGCCCAAGTGGCTTATGGTCAGCCGAGTTCCCCCTGCCGCAGCCGCTCGGCAGCCTCGGTTGAAAGCGGAATCCACAGGCGGATTGTGGTGCCTTTGCCGCGTGCGGTGTGAATTTCCACCTGGCCGTCGATCAGCTCGGCACGTTCGCGCATGTTGACCATGCCCAGACTGCCGCGATACTCATAATTGGTGCTGACCGAGCCCAGGTCGAAGCCTACCCCATCGTCTTCGATTTCCAGCAGGGCAATATCAGGACGAATGAGTTTCAAGCGCACCCAGATGTGCGGGGCGTTGGCGTGTTTGCGGGCATTGTTGACGGCCTCTTCGGCGATGGCAAAAACGGTTGTCTGCTGGCTGGAATCCAGTTTGTCCACCGCCTGGGGGTCAACTTCGACGAGCACGTTTTGGTTGTAAAGTTGATTGATCTTTTCGGCCATGGCCTGCAGGGCTGCACCCAACCCATCGGTTTCCAGCACCAGGGGGCGCAGGGTAAACAGCAGGTGACGGATTTCTTTAGTGGTGTGGCGTGCCAGATCTTCAATTTTTGCCAGTTCATCGGCGGCGGCCTGAGGGTTCTTTTCGAGCAATCGGCGCACAAAGTCGGCCCGCATGGCGATGGCGGCAATGGTTTGGGTGGGACCGTCGTGCAGGTCACGGGCCAGTTTTTTGCGGGCTTCTTCTTCGACTTCGGCAAGGCGTTGTTTTTCCCGCTCCAGGTCGTGATAGAGGCGCGCATTTTGGATCGCGGTGGTGGCTTGCTTACCCAGAAAATCCAGCAGTTCGACGCGTTCGGGGGTGAAAAAGTCGGGGGAAGGGTGAGCATAAAGCAGCACGCCATACACGTCGAGCCCGGTGGTCAGTGGGAAGAGGCGCGCCGAGCGGGTGGCATGGAGGGCGATAATCTGGCGCAGTTCGGCGTCGCGGGCCGGTTCTCGCACGTTGAGGGGGGCGCGTTGTTCCACCGTGCGGGCCAGCGCGCCCCGCGTGGCTTCCAGCCCCAGGCGCATGTCGGCGGGGGTGAACCGGCGAGCCGACCCTACCCGCAAAATGCCCCGTTCGTCGAAAAGCAATACGGCGCAGACCAGTGGAATGGCGGCGTTTCCCTGGGGGCTGAGAGCCCGCAGGGCGACATCCAGCGCCAGATCTAACACGCGCTGGTAGTTCAATGTGGCCGTTAGCGTTTGAGAGAGTTCGTCCAGCAGCGCCAGCCGCTCGTGATATTCCGCGCGGCATCGTTTCAACACCGCTTGCTGAAGGCGCCTGGTCTTCTGGTGCTGGTGGTGTTGCAGGGCCCAGGCCCGCGCGCTCCACCCCAGCGTAAAAGCCAACACGCCCACCAGGCCGGCAACAGCCCAGGGCAGGTAAGGGTGGAGAGCGGCAGGCAAGGCGGTCATGGCCTTATGATACCCGATTTTGTGTCAGGGCAGAAGGTTTTCTTAAAAGCGTTTCACCCCGGCATAGAGAACCACCGGGGTGAAAAGTGTGGGCGCGAAGGGACTTGAACCCCTGACCTCATCAATGTGAGTGATGCGCTCTAACCAACTGAGCTACGCGCCCAGGCGCCTTGATTATAGCAGAGGCAAAAAAGGTTGGCAAGGGTTTCGCCGAGAACATGAACGGCACGCTGGCAGCGCACAAGCCCGGGAAATTGCATCAGCCACGCTGCCCACCAGTGGTATGATTTAACCACCCCTGACTGCGAGGTGCTCATGCGCAAATTCACTTTGGGACTGGCCCAAATCAACACCCGGCTGGGCGCGCCCGAGGCCAATCTGGAGAAACATCTGGCGCTCATTCAGGAGGCCAAAGGGGCCGGCGCAGATTTGCTGGTCTTTCCGGAACTTTCGCTCACAGGCTATGTGCTGCAAGATCTGGCCCCTGAAGTTGCCCATCGCCCCACTGCTGACGACGCGCTGTTCATGCCCCTGCTGGAGGCCAGCCGTGAGCTGGATATCGTGGTCGGCTTTGTCGAGGAAGGCCCGCGCCACCGCTTCTACATTGCCGATGCCTACCTCTCCGCCGGGGAAGTCGTCCACGTCCACCGCAAAGTTTACCTGCCCACTTATGGCCTTTTCGACGAAGGGCGTTTTTTCGCCTGGGGCGACGAGGTGCGGGCCTTCGACACCCGCTTTGGCCGCATGGGCATGCTCATCTGCGAAGATTTCTGGCATGCCTCCCCCCCTTACCTGCTATGGCTCGACGGGGCAGATATGCTCCTTTTCACCTCGGCATCACCGGGGCGCGGCCTCACCGCGGCGCCGCAACTGGAATCTGCCCGCTGGGTGGAGCAAATCAACCGGGCTTACGCCAGCCTGTTCACCGTGTTCGTGGCCCACGCCAACCGCGTTGGCTTCGAAGACGGCCTGCATTTCTGGGGCGGCAGCACGCTCTTCGACCCGGCGGGCGAGTTACTAACCCATGCCCCGTATGACGAAGAAACCCTCCTTTTCCACGAAGTCGACCTGCGAGAACTGCACCGCGTGCGCGCCCGCTTGCCGCTGCTGCGCGACGAGCGCACTGCCCTGGTGCAGCGGGAACTCACCCGCATTTTGGCGCAGCCTAACCGACTGCGATAGAGAAGTCGCGGTAGTCAGGTAGTCGGGTAGTCAGGTAGTCAGATCGTCGGATAGTCGTCCAGTGCTGACGACCCGACTAACCGACTACGCGACCACGCGACTACGCGACTACACGACTACGCGACTCTCCCGAGGTTTCCCCATGAATATCGATCTCACCATCAACACCGACCTCGCCCGCCGCATTTTGACGGGCTTCATTCGCAGCGAAATCACCCGCGTGGGGCTTTCCCGCGCCGTGGTGGGGCTTTCCGGCGGGGTGGATTCCGCTTTGGTGTGCTTCCTGGCTGCCGAAGCCCTGGGCCCGGAAAACGTCCTCGCCGTGCGGATGCCCTACCGCACCTCTTCACGCGAGTCGCTGGAACACGCTCAAATGGTCATCGACGCCACAGGCGTGCGCTCGCTCACGGTCGAGATTACCGACATGGTCGAGCCCTACTTTGCCCGCTTTGCCAACATGGACAAGCGCCGCCGTGGCAACATGATGGCACGCGCCCGCATGATGGTGCTTTATGACCAATCGGCGGCCTTTGGCGGGTTGGTCGTAGGCACCGGCAACAAAACCGAAATCCTGCTGGGCTACTCCACCCTCTACGGCGATTCGGCTTATGCTATCAACCCCATCGGCGATCTTTACAAAACGCAGGTGTGGCAACTTTCCGAGGCCGTCGGCGTGCCGGAGGTGATCATCAAAAAAGCCCCCACCGCCGATCTCTGGGCCGGCCAGACCGATGAGCAAGAACTCGGCTTCTCTTATCGGGAAGCCGACCGCTTACTCTACCTGCTGGTTGACCGGCGCTATACTCCCCAAGAGTGTATTGAAGAGGGCTTCGATGAAGCCTTCGTGCAAGCCGTTGTGCGGCGGGTGCGTCGCAACCACTTCAAACGCCTGATGCCGCCGATAGCCAAACTCTCTAACCGCACCATTGGTTACGACTTTCTCTACCTGCGCGATTGGGGCACCTGAGCCCGCCGCAGGCCCACCCTTGCATGTCTGGAGGTTTCCCCATGCCCGAAATTCGTATTGGCAACCGCCTGATTGGCGACGGCCACCCCACCTATTTCATCGCCGACATCG
>CAYYRG010000034.1:0-11277 GCA_964474015.1 uncultured Anaerolineaceae bacterium
ACCGCAACGGCGGCATCCTGCACACCGTGCTGCGCAACATGGCGCGCGAGCAGGTCGGCTGATTGCCGGCCAGCATCCGACATGGGTAGGGACGAGGCGCTGCCTCACCCCAAACGGAGGGCACGGCGCTCATGCCGTGCCCTTTTTGTTCGCCCCATGGCACCGGCGCGCCCAAGGGGAACGACGCCCCCCTGACATCCAGACGAAGCGCGGGAACGTAGCGCTTTTCAGGCACGTCGAAACCCAAAGTGCGCGGTACAATTCCCTCAATCCCACGCTCACCTACAGGAGGTGCCCACCATGCCCCGCATGGCCGTCCTTACCGGCGGGGGCGATGCCCCTGGCTTGAACGCCGTCATTCGCGCTGTCGTGCGCGCCGCCACGCTCACTTACGGTTGGGAAGTATGGGGCGTGCGCGACGGGTACGATGGCTTCCTCAAACCCCACGGCGTCTTCCGCCTCACCCTTGACGACGTGGAAGACATCCTCGACCGCGGCGGCACCATCCTCGGCGCAGCCAACCGCGGCAACCCCTTTGCCCGCAAAGTCGTGCGCGACGGGAAAGAGGTCATCCTCGACATTTCCGACGAAGTGGTCGCCCGCATTCACGATTTAGGGTTAGAGGCCGTCATTGTGGCCGGGGGCGATGGCACCTTGGGCATCGCCCGCGACCTGTTCCACAAGGGCGTGCCGGTAGTCGGGGTGCCCAAAACCATCGACAACGACGTCTGGGGCACCGATGCCACTTTTGGTTTCGACACCGCCGTCAACTGCGCCGCGCACGCCCTGGGCCGCCTGCACACCACCGCCGAGGCGCACCACCGCGTCATGGTCGTGGAATTGATGGGGCGAGAAGCCGGTTTCATCACCCTCTACGGTGGGCTTTCTGGGGGAGCCGACATCATTCTGATTCCTGAAATCCCCTTCCGCTACGAAGTGCTGTGCGAGGTGGTGCGGGAGCGCATCCGCCGGGGGCACAAATCGAGCATTGTGGCGGTAGCCGAAGGCGCACACCCGGAAGGCGGACACGAGATCGTCGCCCGGCCCGGCGACGCGGTGGTGGTGCCCCGCCTGGGCGGCATCGGGCAACTCGTGGGGAAATATCTGGAAGAGGAATGCGGGGTCGAAACGCGGGTCACCGTGCTGGGCCATCTGCAACGCGGGGGCTCCCCCTCGGCTTTCGACCGCTGGCTGGCTACCACCCTCGCCGGAGAAGCCGTGCGTTTAGCCGTGCACGGCCAGTTTGGTCGGGTGGCAGTGTTGCGGCAAATGCGGGTCACTTCGCTGCCGCTGGAAGAAGTCGGTGCACAAGTCAAGCGCGTCGACCCCGAAAGCGATGCCGTGAGCACCGCGCGAGAGATTGGCATCTGCTTTGGCGACAAAATGCCGCCCCTGCCCCCCCTCGCTTCTCCCGAAACCCCCTGTCAGCCATAAAAAAACGGGCGGGGCATGATACCCCGCCCGATGGCTTTACACATATTTCGGTGGGCGCTTTTCCAAAAAAGCCCGCACGCCTTCGTGGTGCTCTTCTGTCTTACCCGCAATGTCTTGAATGTGAGCCTCATAATCCAGCACGGCTTCCAGATGCGGCATGATGGCGCGGTTGAAAGCCCGCTTGGTCAGCCCCAGGGCGGTCAGAGGCCCCGCGGCGAGTTCCTGCGCCCAGGCGCGGGCGGCTTCCTGCAATTGCCCGGCGGGCACCACCCGGTTGACCACGCCCCAGGCCAGCGCCTCTTCGGCAGTGAACGGCTGGTTGGTAAAAGCATATTCCGTGGCGCGCCCCAGCCCCATGATCAAAGGCAGTAAAAGGGAAACGCCCGAATCGGGGGCCAGGCCAATGCCCGAAAAGCCCACCAGAAAACGGGTGCCTTCGGCGGCAATGCGCAAATCGCAGGCCAGCGCCACCCCCAATGCCGCGCCCGCCACCGCCCCGTGCAAGGCGGCAATGACCGGCTTTTCCAGGCGGCGCAGTTGCAAAATCAACGGGTTGTAGGTTTGCTGCAAGTGCCCACGCAGCGATTCCCCTTCGACCGCCTGAAGTTCGGTCAGATCTTGACCGGCGCTAAAGGCGCGGTTGGCCGCGTTGAGCAACACCGCCCGCACCGTGCGGTCGCGCGCCGCCTGGCTGAGGGCCTTTTGCAGCGCCAGGGTGAGGTCATGGGTAAAGGCATTGACGGGCGGCTGGTTGAGGGTCAACACCATCACCGCGCCGTCGTGTGTGATGTCTAAAGGGGTCTCCATCCAAAGCCTCCTCAGGAAAGAATGCACATAAGCCGCGCAGGCACTTCGCGGCGGCCCAACGAGCGGCGGCAAAGCCGCCCGGCGACAAAAACGCCCCCTTACGGGGGCGTCAAAGGCGCGTCAGGGGGCAGTCAGAAGCCCAAACCGGCGAGCAAGTCGTCATCGGTGCCGAGGTCGTCGTCGGCCTCATCTTCGCCCCCGTCGAGGAAGTCCACATCTTCCGCCTCCTCGTCGTCCTGGTCGGGCATCAGGTCTTCGGGCGAAATGGGGGAAAACCCGCCGGCGTCGTCTTCCTCATCGGCGTCATCCACGAATTCGTATTCCACCTGCACGTCGGCGTTGTCGATTGCAACCCAGAGGCGGAGGACGTCAGCGTCATCTATCTGGCTGTAATGGGCAGCCACGATGGGCACGCGTTGAATCAGGCCATCGGGGCCGCGGAATTCCAAATGAATGGGCTCCCGCTGCCGCCAGGCGCGGTAGCAACGCTCGACCAACGCCGGGCCGTTGACCGCCCGCACACGGGTCACCGCAATTTGGCTGAGCGAAGGCCCTTCCACCAGCGAGAGCGTCCAGTCATCCATTGCCGCTTCGAAGGTAGGGGGAGGGCCTTCGATGATGGTAATTTTGCGTTCTTCCATCGGTTAAGCACCTGTTTCTGTTGAAGGTTGTGCCCCAAGGGGCACCGCAATCATACCACGAAACGCCTTTTGCGGCCAAACAAAAAGCCCCCGAGCGCAGTCGGGGGCTTTTGCAGCATGGCAAAGGCTATCCGCAGCCGCCGCCAGCCGGTCCCGTCGGCCCTTTGACCTTGATCTTGGGCACGAACTGGTCTTTGATTTTCTCGATGATTTCGTCGTTGTCGGGATCGGCCAGCATATCGGCGGCGCGATAGCGGTCGCCCAGCGCCTCGGCGAAGTAGTAATCCAGCAAGCGGGTGTTGCCCGCGGCCTTGGCTTCCATGATTTTGCCCTCGGCCATGTCTTTCTCACCGAAGACTTTGATCCAGTCGTTGAGGCCACCCGCCAGCAGGTAGACGTTGGGCACCTTCTCGGCGACCATGATCTTCCACGCCTGGGTGGCCTGGTCTTCGCCATTGCTCACGATGACGAACACCGTGGCCGGCGTTTCCTTGGCCATCTTGCGGAATTCAGGCACAGCACCCAGCAGTTCGTCGACCGGGATGTGCCGCGACCAGCGCAGGTGGAAGAGGTTGTAAGAGTAATCGTCGCGAACGTCGACGATGATGGTTTGCAGCGTCTTGGTCTTGTTGAGGGTGGTTGCAAGTTCGTAAGGGCTGATCTGCACCTGGCGCTGCTGCAAGAGCGGCTCCTGGGTCGCGGCGACCTGGTTCCAGCGTTGCTGCCAGGTGGGCCAGATAGCCCACACGCCCGCGGCCACGAGCAGCACGACGACAGAGGCAATCGGTGCCCAGCGCGGCGTGGCGAAAGGCTGGCTGTCTTCCCGCTTGAACTTGTTGACCGCCCACTCGTTGAGCCAGAAGGTCAACACGATGATAAGCGCCATGACGAACACCACCACGCCGGCGCTCACGTGGAACACATCCATCAGCGTCACACGGCCATAGAAACTGCTGTTGTAGAAGTAGTGGAACAGCCGCTCACTCTCGCTGAAGATGAAGGTACCCACCAGGCCGCCGAGGGCGAAGAACCAGGCATCTTTTTTCAAGGCGGTAGAAGAGACGATCGAGGTGCCGGGGCAGTAACCGCCGATGATGATGCCGATGCCCATCAGCGCCCCGCCAACCACGCCGGGCCAGAGGTAGGTGGGGTCAACCCAGATGACGTCGTAGTCGAGCAGCCCCACGGCTACCGAGGCGAAGATGAGCACCATTGCCACGAGAATGGCGGTGAACATCGCCTTGATGACGCGGCCGTTGCGGAAGTAGAACTGCCCGGTGAGGACGTAGGAATTACTGAAACCGGAGATTTCCAGGCCAAAGGCAAAGCCAATGCCGATGAGAATCTCCACGAAGGCCAGGCCGACCTTGCCGAGTGCGTGAATGGAGGCTAATGGGAACATAATCTCCTCCTCAGTTCCACAGTTTCCGCACGACGGCAGCGGTGGCGAAGGCGAAGGCAAACATCACCAAGCCAATCAGCCAACTGCCTGCGGAGAGGGTCGCACCGCCGGAAAGCACCTGCCCGGAGGTGCACCCGCGAGCCATACGGGCGCCAAACAGGAAGATCATCCCGCCGAAGAACGCCATCACCCAGCGCCCCTTTTCAGAGAGGTGCGGGCCGCGGGGGGTTTCCGGCTTGAAGCGGCCAAAGTACACCGAGGAAGCAAAGGCACCGATGATCACACCAAGCACTTCCCAGGTAATCCAGTTGTTGAAGGGGTTTTTCGTCCCGCCGGCCACTTTGATCAATTGCGGCACCCGATCGACATGCGACGGCGCCACCAGGTTGACCAGGAAGCCGTTCATGCGGGCAAAGATTGCCGAGGCACCCAGGCCATTTGCCGTGATGAGCAACGAGAAGAACAGGCTCAAGCCCAGCACCACACCACCCACATAGGGGTTGGCATAAGGCTTCCTCGGCCGGTCAATCAGTTTCTGAAACCACGATTTCTTTGCAGCCATCGTCAACACTCCTTAGGCGTCGGGGGCCTTAGGCCGCGGGGGCCTCGTCCTCGTCCACTTCCACGTCTTCCCAGCCGGTGATCATGGCTTCGATGTATTCCAGCGGGTGCGAGCCGGTTGTGGTGAGGTACACGTGTCCGACCACGAAGGAAGCAATCAGCCAGGCGTCCAGCGTGTGCGCGCCCACCACCCAAACCATCGTCGCCTTGCCAAGCAGGGTGGCAGCGGCAGGCCACACACGCACTGCCCAAATCCAGATACCCGTTACCATCTGAATGGGCAGCAGCACCACAATCAGGCCAAAGTACGCCATGCGCTGCAAGGGGTTGAGTTTATCCCAGAAGGTCTTCTTGAAGGGATGCGGCTCACCCCGGAAGATGCCCCACACATAGAAGCGGGCTTGCATGAGCATCTGGGTGAAGAAGCCCTGGGGGCGCGGCACGAACTGCTTGAAGTAATCCGAGGCCAGGAAGTAGTACAGGGCAAACACGAAGTTGGCCACCAGAATCCAGCCCAAGACGGTGTGGGTCAGCACCAGATAGCGGAAGGAGAACCCACCGAACAAGTCTGGATTGTGGATGATCAGCCCTGTGAGCAACAACCCCAAGATCGCCACCATTTGCAGCCAGTGCCAGAAGCGCTCTGCACCGGTGTAAAGGTATTCAGTCTTGGTCGGGCCGTGTTTCGGCGGGTACTTCTTGGCAAAGTACACCCGCAGCGTGCCATGCACGGTCACGCCCACCAAGGTAGCAATAAACGCCAGCACACCGAGGATGTCAATCCAGCGGATGTGATCGCGGCGGGCGAGGTACAGTTGGGGATCTTTCTCGGGCTGGTAATACAGCGTCCCGTTCTCGACCACGACCTTGCCCTCGTCGCGCACCTGATCCGTAGCCACGAAAGCGGGTGTTACGCCTGCCGGTGCCGAGATCGCCAGTGCCATCGGCTTACCGACGCGGGAATCCGCACCGTGGCATGCCTGGCAATTGCTCAACGCGTAGTCGCTCTGCACCACATCGTGATGGATGGCGTAGGGCTTCACCACACCCACAATGTGGGGGTCGCTCAAGCCCAGCGCGCTCAGGTGCCTGGCGATAAGGTCAACTTTGTCTTTGGTGTTGAGCGAGAGTTCGTCGGCGGTCAGTTTGCCATCGCCATTGGCGTCGAAGGCCTTCACGATGTCGTCGGCATACTTGCCATCCGGCATCCAGGCTTTCTTCAGGTCGGCCATGCTGACCTCGACGTCCTTCCCGTTCTTCTTGTAAACCCATTCGAAGGTGGTGACCAGGTTGTACGGTGCTTCTTTGCCGTCAGCGTTTTTCAGCAACACCGGCTGGTAGCCCACCACCTTGTGCGACACGGTGAACGGCTCTTTGGCATCGGCGCCAGGGGCGGCCTCATCAGAAGCCACCACGCCGCGATACACCGTGGGCGTGGTGCCGTCGGGCAAAATCACCGTCTTGTCGAACGTCTCTGCTGCCGGCGCGTGCAGTTGCGGGATGTGGCAGGTTTCGCACGCCACTTTGGAGAGGTGCAGGTCAAGGTAAGGCAGCCAGTTCTTGTGTGCGACGACCGGGTCGTGGCACGCCTCGCAGTTATCTTGATGCAAGATATGGCTCGGCTTCTTCAGGTATTCACCCGGCGCAGGGCGGCGGGGGTCAAAAGTGAGGTAAGAGGGCAGTTCCTCGTGCCGCCGGGCAGCGGGCGAATTGGTGCTGCTGTGGCAGTCCACGCACTGCACACCGCGCTCGGCGTGAACATCCCAGGCGAACGGCATGGATTCCTTGCCTTCGATGTTCATGCCGGAAGCCGAAATCCGTTGGGGAGAAATCACCTGACCGGTGGTCAGCGTAACCCAGTTATGGGTGATGTCTGTCAACACCAGCGGCGTTTTGACGTCGGTGTGCACCACCCCATGACACTGGGCGCAGTTGGCGTTGGTGGGCTGATGGAGATTGATGTATTTGCTCTTGAGTTTGCCGTCAGCCTCGAAGGCGTCAGGGTTCCATTTCCAGCCGTCGGCAGTTTTCTGCAGAATGCCCGAGCCCAACAACACGGCGCTATCAGCCCAGGCTTTATCGCCGCTGGCCAGGGCGGCTTTGCGGGCTTCCCCATTAGGGGCGGTGCTATGGCAGAGATAGCAGGAAGCCGTCATGCCCTCAAAGCCGGGGATTTTCTCGGCTTTCTTGTGCGTGGCGTGGGAAGTAATGAAAGCCGTATCGTGACACTGCCCGCAGGTTTTCATCAAATCGGCGGGCTTTCCGCTCTGAATCACGGGGTTACCGTCAGCGTCCAGCAAGGCATAGGTGGGGTGCATCGGCGAAGGCGTCACCTGGGGAGTGGGGCCTCCCTCAGCCAACGCCTGCCGCACGCCAAGGGCAACGCCGGCCGCCATGACCGCGATCAGAGCCGTGAAGAGCAACAAGGAGATAAATTTCCGCTGCATGGCTACACTCCCTTAGTGGTTGGTGTCAAAGCGGCCACCCCATCGCATCGGGTCGCCCGGATAGCCCAAAGCCTGCCAGTCCAGGCGCCCTTCGGGGCCATGGCAGTCTACGCATTGCAGCGCCTGTTCTTTCGGCTTGACCATGTGGGTCAACGGCCAGTACATGTAAGTCTTCGTGAAGCCAAACTCACCGCTGAACTTCAGCCCGGTATGCGGCTCGGCCAGTTTGAAAGCCTGGTCCCAGTTGAAGTTGGTCCAGAAGCCATCTTTACCAGCCGTCAGCGGGGCGAGCAGGTACATGTATTTCTTGTCGTAGGGCTGCATAGTCACGTGAATCTTGAAGGGGAAGATCTTGGCCGTGGGGTCGTCGATGCTGCCCGCGGGCTTGTTGATGTAAGTGATCTTGGTGGGATCGATCTTGTCGCCCTTCACATAGCGCGCCGCTTCGTTGCCGTTGAACCAGACATAAGTCGGGATGAGGTTCTTGACATAGCGGAAGTCGCCTTTAATCTTCAGGTAGTGGAAATGGTTCTGCGGCAGATCTTTGCCCGCCGTTGCCCAGTTCCAATACACCTTGGTAGGAATCTTTTCGGCCACTTCGGGGATATGGCACGCCTGACACGCCACCGACTTGACATGCTCGTTCAAGCGCGGGTCTTTGTGCGGGGCGTTGCTGTGGCAGTCCGTGCATTGCACCTGTTCTTTCGGGTCCACGGTGTAGTTCAGGTTGATGAGTTTGCCCTTGATCTCGTGGTGTTCCGTGCGGTGACAGGTGGTGCACTGGAAGTCATACTTCCCCATGTGCACGTCTAAGGTGGGGTCAGGATGATAGAGCGCGCTGCTGATGTCGCCATGTTTGACGTTGTCGCCGCCACCGCCGTAAGCATGGCAGGTCAAACAATTGGCGCGCGTGGGGTTCCGAACACTCTTGGCTGCCGCCACCAGATCCACCCCCTTCGCCGGGTTGCCGTACTCGCCCCGCCCATACTTGCTGGGGTCCGCATGGCAAATCAGGCAGTCGACGTTGTCGGGGTTGGAGAAATCGGTGGGGGCCTCTTCCGTCCACCCGTAGCCGGTGTGGCACTTCATGCAAATGCGCTGGTTGCCTTCGGTGTTGATGCAGAAGTTATTGAAGGAATACAACTTCCCCAGCCGAATTGGCTTGTCGTGGCCGGGGATGTTGAAAGCCTTCTCACTCA
The DNA here is from genome assembly GCA_964474015.1 of uncultured Anaerolineaceae bacterium. Classification (GTDB taxonomy): domain Bacteria; phylum Chloroflexota; class Anaerolineae; order Anaerolineales; family DRMV01; genus DRMV01. The sequence goes on from CAYYRG010000034.1 coordinate 8,492, forward strand.
GCCATTGCCAGTGCGAAGTGTGCATGAAATCCTTCGCGGCATTCGGGTGACATTCCAGACAGGTCTTGGTGACATCCTGCCCCGTCTCAAAAGGCCCCTGGATGATCGCGGAGTGGTCGACGTGGGGCTGATATTTCGGGAGATGCGCCCACGGATCACCCTGGGTTTGAGCGGGTTTCGGCCACAGCACCCAAATGGGCACAATGACCACCAGGAGAATGCCGACCAGGCCCAGCAACCATGTTGGTTTTTTGTCCATAGCCTTCTCCTTCTGGAAAGTTAGGGTTGCGGACTGCGCTCTGCGGCAGCAGCGACTTCCAGCAAACTGGCGCGCCGGGCAAGGCGCTCTTGCAGAACTTCACGGAAGACCCGCAAGGCTTCCAGCAGCCTGGGGTCTGCCAGACGATACTCTACCATCGCCCCTTTACGGGTGGCGCACACCAGCCCCTGCTCGCGCAGCGTGCGTAAGTGGCGGGAAGCCACCGGCTGGCTCATGCCCAGATGCTCGGCCAGCCCGCTGACATGATAGGGGCGCTCGGCGAGCGCACACAGCATCAAAATGCGCTGCGGGTGCGCTAACGCCGCACAAATTTCGGCCTGCATTGGGGCAAACTCTTCTCGCTGTTCGGGCGGGAGCATGAACGCCATCCTTTGAGAGTATCTACCTATACACTTATGCGTATATCGCTTCTCACGTCACTTTAAGATGATACTCTTGCCCTCCGGCAGTGGTTAGTGACAATTGTCACCCGTTTGAGCGTCAGATATACTTATCTCATGCCGCTCACCTGCCCACCCCCAGATGCCCTCCCCACCCTGCCGGGCGCCTACTGGCTGGTGCTGACCCTGCCCCACCCTGCCCGCCTGCGCGTTGGCCGCCTGGGGGAAGCCCTGTTCCCGCGAGGATTTTACCTCTACACCGGCAGCGCCCACGGGCCCGGCGGCGTGCGCGCCCGGCTGGGAAGGCACCTCCGCGGCAGCCCACACCGCCGCTGGCATATCGATTTTCTCCGCGCCGTGGCCGCGCCTCTCGCCTGGGGCTGGACGACTGCTCCCGACCCTGCCCTTCCCTGGGAATGCCGTTGGGCACAAGCCCTGGCGGCCTCCCCCGGCGCTTTCATCCCCCTGGCGGGGTTTGGCGCGTCCGACTGCCGCGCCCATTGCCCCGCCCACCTGGTCGGCTTCCTCTCTCTTGCAGCCGCGCAGCACGCAGCCACTGCCGCAACTCGCGGTACAATGGAAGCCTGCTGGCCGCAACCAGGCGACCCCGCGGCCAGATCACTCAGCAACAACTTTTCGGAGCCTTCATGCTGAAAACCCTCAAAACCTACGGCTTCCTTTTTCTCATCGGCGGCGGCGTGCTGCTGGCCGACCAGGCCGTCAAAGCCTGGATCGAAGCCCACATTCCCTTTGCGCGCCAGGTCACGCCCCTCGCGGCGTTCCCGTGGCTGCACATCACCAACTGGCACAACAGCGGCATGGCCTTTGGCCTCGGCCAGGCATGGGGGCCAGTGCTGCTGGCCCTGGGGGTGGTGTACGCCCTGGGGGTGCTGCTGGCCTTCCCGGCCATCGCCCGCAGCGGGTGGTGGCTGCGCTGGGGCATGGCCATTCAATGGGGGGGCGCGCTGGGCAACCTGCTCGACCGCCTGCGCCATGGCTACGTCACCGATTTCATCGCCGTGGGGCGCTTCCCGGTGTTCAACCTCGCCGATGCCGCCATTAGCCTGAGCGTGGCCTTCCTGCTGCTGGGCGAACTGTTCGGGCGCGCAGAGCCCTCCCCCGAACAAACGCCTGCCGAAACCTCACCCGCCCCAGAAGAAACACCCCATGCCTGAAACCACCCGCACGGTCGCTTTTTCCTTTCCCGGCGACCACCCCCAACGACTTGACAAATTCCTCACCGCGGCGCTGGAAGGCACCTATTCCCGCAGCCGCATTCAAGCGTGGATCAAAGAAGGCCGCGTCACGGTCAACGGGGAGACGGTCACCAAAACCGGCTTTGCCCTGGAAGCCCCTGCCACCGTCACCGTGGCCATTCCCCCCATTTTGCCCACCACCTTAGTGCCGGAAGCCATCCCCCTGGACGTGCTTTTCGAAAACGACGATGTGCTGGTCGTCAACAAGCCCCCGGGGATGGTCGTTCACCCCTCGCCCGGTCACAGCAGCGGCACCTTAGTGCACGCCGCCTTAGCCCACGCGCCCGAAATGCGCGGCGTGGGCGGCGAACACCGCCCCGGCATCGTCCACCGGCTCGACAAAGACACCTCGGGCGTCATCATTCTGGCGAAGCACGACGCCGCGCACCAGTTCCTGCAAGCGCAGTTCAAAGCCCGCACCACTCGCAAAATTTACCTCGCGCTGGTGGAAGGCGCGCCCCCCACCCCCACAGGCCGCATCGAAGCGCCCATCGACCGCGACCCCGCCCATCGCAAACGGATGAAGGTCGTGCCGCCGGGCAAAGGCCGTCCCGCCATCACCGAATACCGCACGCTGGAGACCTTCCCCCACCACACCCTCATCGAAGCCCGTCCCCTCACTGGCCGCACCCACCAGATTCGCGTCCATCTGGCCTTCCTCGGCTGCCCGGTGGTGGCCGACCCGCTCTATGGCCGCCGCCGCCCCAGCCTGCCCATCGCCCGCCACGCCCTGCACGCTTACAGCCTCACCATCACCCTGCCGGGGGAAACCACGCCGCGCACCTTCACCGCGCCCCTCCCCGACGACATGCAAGCCGTGCTCACGGCCCTGCGGCATTCACCCGCCCGATAACCGCCAGCCTGCAACGC
>CAYYRG010000035.1:0-11217 GCA_964474015.1 uncultured Anaerolineaceae bacterium
GTGTGGAGAAACCTCAGTTTTTCCCTTTGTGATTCCCTGCCCCCGTGGTATAATCGGCGCGCCGCCTTTCCGGGCGGCGCTCTTGTGCCCGGCGAATGTGTCTGGCAACGCAGCACGGCACCGCTTCGTCAGGGCTGAATTCCACTTACGGAAGGTAAGCGCCATGAACTCCGAACTGTTGAAGGCTGTGGAAGCCCCCAAGAACCCCAATGTGCCCGATCTGCGGCCTGGGGATATTGTCAGCGTTTTCCTGCGGATTAAAGAAGGCAATCGCGAACGCGTGCAAGAATTTCGCGGCACGGTTATCCGCGTGCGCGGCGGCGGCAACGATGCGACTTTCACCGTGCGCCGCATCGCCAGCCACGGCATCGGCGTGGAACGCACCTTTTTGCAGCGTTCCCCCCGCATCGAAAAGGTGGTCGTGCAGCGCCACTCCAAAGTGCGCCGTGCCCGCCTGTACTTCCTGCGCGAGCGCCGCGGCAAGAAAGCCCGTCTCAAGCAAAAATTCGTCCGTCGCGCCGAGGAAAAGTAGCCCCCCCATTCGGCCCCAGAAAGGTGCAGTCCGCTTCGCGCGCTGCACCTTTTTTGTTAGCCCTGGCGTCATGTCGGGGATAAAATTCCAGCACTCTTGCGAAAGGACCCGCCCATGCCCCACCTGCGCCCTCGCATTGGCCTGACGGCCACCTTTTGCACGCACCCCACCTACGACATGCGCATGGCTGCTTTAGGGCAGCGTTACATCAGCGCCGTGCGCGCCGCGGGCGGTTTGCCGGTGCTCATTCCCAGCGACACGCCCCCCGAAGAGGCACCGGCTCTGGTGAATGCCTTCGACGGCCTGCTGCTGACCGGCGGCGGCGACATCGCCCCCGAACGTTACGGCGGGCACCACCACCCCGCCGTGTACGGCCTGCGCCCCAGTCGTGACGCGCTGGAAATTGCCCTGGTGCAGGAAGCCATTGCCCGCCGCAAGCCTTTCTTTGGCATTTGTCGCGGTATTCAGGTGCTCAACGTTGCCCTGGGCGGCACGCTGTACGAAGACCTTGCTACCCAATACCCCCATGCCCTGCGGCACCGCAGCGACGCCAAAACCGAGCGCGAAATGCTCGCCCACGGCGTGCGCCTGGCAGCGGGCAGCCGGTTGGCGCGCCTGTTTGGCACGGAACGGTTGGAAGTCAACAGCCTGCACCATCAAGGCGTTCGCGAGGTCGCGCCCGGCCTGGAAGCCACCGGCTGGGCCGACGACGGCCTGGTAGAGGTGTTGGAAGTGCCCCACCATCCTTTTGGCCTGGCGGTGCAATGGCACCCTGAGTGGCTTTATCAGAAATACCCGCAGCACGCGGTGGTCTTCCGCGCCTTGGTGGAAGCGGCCCAGGAGGGATAACCGTGGCCGATGCCCGGCCGATTGGCGTGTTCGATTCTGGCGTGGGGGGGCTTTCGGTATTGCGTGCCCTGCGCGCCCATTTGCCCAACGAACATTTCATCTACATTGCCGACCAGGCACACGTGCCCTACGGCTCCCGCTCTCTCGACGAAGTGCGCCGCTTTGCCGAGGGCATCACCCGCTATCTGCTTTCCCGCGGCGCGAAAGCCGTGGTTGTGGCCTGTAACACGGCATCGGCAGCAGCCCTGCACGCCCTGCGGCGGGCTTTCCCCGAGACGCCCTTCGTTGGGATGGAGCCCGCCGTCAAACCGGCTGCCGAAACCACGCAAAGCGGCGTGGTCGGTGTGCTCGCGACGCCAGCCACTTTCCAGGGGGCGCTTTACGCTTCGGTGGTCGAACGCTTTGCCCGTGGCACCCGCCTGCTGGAATCCACCTGCGAGGGGTTGGTGCAGTGCATCGAAGCCGGCGACCTGCACGGAGAAGCGCCGCGCCGCATTCTGGAAGCCGCCCTCCACCCCATGCTCGCCGAAGGCATGGACACGGTGGTTTTGGGTTGCACCCATTACCCCTTTGTGATTCCCCTGATTCAGGAGATCGTCGGCCCGGACGTGCGGGTGATCGACCCCGCACCGGCCATTGCCCGCCAAACGCGCCGTGTGCTGGAAGGCCGCGGGAGCCGCAACGCGCCCCAGGCCGCAGGGGGCGTGACTTACTACACCACCGGCAACCCCAGCGAAGCCTCGGCAGTCATGGCCCGGTTGTTGGGGAGGGCTGTGGCGGTGCGCGGCCTGGTGTGGGAAGGCACCACGCTGCGAGAACCACCAACCCCATAGAGCCTCGCCCCCGGCTTCAGGCTTTGCGCCACGCGATGCGCGGCAGGCGGCTTCCCAAACACCCCAGCAGAAACAAAACAGGGCGGTCAGCAACGACCGCCCTGCACGGTGCAAAGGGAAAGGCTATCGCCGTTGCCCCAGCCCAAGTTCCTCCTTGAATTCCTTTTCCCAGAATTCGTATTCGCCGCGTTCGCCCTTCTTCCGCATATCACGGTCATAGGCCCGCAGTTCGCGACGCATCACTTTCATGCTGACGGTTTTGGGGAAGGCCTCGAGGAATTCAATCACCCGCGGGCGCTTATAAGGCGCCATGTTGTCGCGAATGAAGCGGAAGATATCCAGCGCTGCCTCACGTGAGGGGGTGTAGTCGGGCTTGAGCACGATGAAGGCCTTGGGCACAATGCGGTCACGGTCGTCCACCGTGGGCACCACGGCGGCTTCCATCACCGGTTCGGCCACCATCAACTCGCTTTCCACCTCGAAGGGGCTGATGCGGTAATCGAGGCTCTTGAAAACGTCATCGGTGCGCCCGACGAAGTAGAAGTAACCATCTTCGTCTTGATAGGCCGTATCACCTGTGAAGTACCACCCTGCTTTGAAGATCTGGGCGTTGCGCTCAGGGTCGTCGTACCCTTTCATCAGCCCCAGAGGATAGATGGGGTACACCTCAACGGAGATCTGGCCGTCTTGCCCGGTCGGCACAGGGTTCAGTTGCTCATCCAGCAAGGCGACGTTGTAGCCGGGGGCTACTTTGCCCATCGAGCCTTCCCGACGCTCCATGCCTTTGAAAGTGCCCACCAGCGCGGTGGTCTCGGTCTGGCCGTAGCCCTCGCGCACCTTCACGCCAAACGCCGCTTCGATCTTGCGCACCACCTCGGGGTTGAGCGGCTCGCCGGCGCTGACAAAATCGTGCAAAGCGAACTTGTATTTGCTCAGGTCTTCCAGCAAGAAGAGTTTCAACACGCTCAGAGGGGCGCACAGCGTGTTGACCTGATATTTCTCGATGGCGGCCAGTACCTTCTTGGCGTCGAACTTGGTGTAGCGGAAGGTAAAGATGGTCGCCCCGGCGTTCCAGGGCGCAAAGAAGGAGCTCCAGGCATACTTTGCCCAGCCAGGGGCGCTGATGTTGAAGTGGACGTCGCCTGGCTGCACCCCCACCCAATACATGGTGGTCAGATGCCCCACAGGGTAGGAAGTGTGGGTGTGAATGACCAGTTTGGGCTTCGAAGTGGTGCCGGAGGTGAAGAAGAGGAACAGCTCGTCGGTCGAGTAAGTGATGAAAGGCACATTGTATTCTTCGGGATATTTCTGCGATTCGGTGAAGCGAATCCAGCACTTTTCGGCTTCGGCTTCCTCATCGCATTGTTGAGAAAACTCGTCGCCAACGACGATGCGAGCCTTGAGACCCTCCAAAGCCGACCCGGCCTTGTTGAACTTCTCCACAAAAGGCGCGTGCACCACGGCGAACTTGACATCGCCGCGCTGGATACGGTCGGCAATGTCGTTGGGCGGCAGCGAAGTGGCAGCAGGGATGATCGCCCCGCCGGCTTTCATGATGCCCAGCATCAATTCGTACAGTTCGACCGAGGTTTCCATCATGATGATGACACGGTCGCCTTTGGTGAGCCCTAAATCACGCAGGAAGTTGGCTACCTGGTTGGAACGGCGATACATCTCGTCGAAAGTGACTTTGCGCTCGTTGCCGTTTTCGTCGGCCCAAATGAGCGCCAGTTGATCGTTGCCCTTGGCCATGCCGTCGAAATAATCCAGCGCCCAGTTGAACTTGGTCAGGTGGGGCCACTGGAAGCCAGCGCGAGCCTCTTCGTAACTGGTCACTTTCAGCAGGAAGTCACGAGCAGCAAGGAACTTTTCAAGATCGGTGGTCATGGTTACTTCCTCCTTACGAGAGTGGGATGGGAATCAAAGGGAGCAACACCAGCACGAGGCAAACAACCGCCGCCGCTCCCGCCCACCATGATATATCCGCCGCGGCGGGAATGTCAACAGGGTTTCGCCGTGTTTTGGAAAATTGGTTCTCCCCATCTTGGCCCTTTGCCGCATCTGTCTCGGGCAGCAAAGGCATCTTTCTAAAAAATGCAGCCTGCCGCGAGCCCACGAGGCTCACAACAGGCTGGTGATGATCTGAAACCGTGCAAAACACAAGCGTTGCGGGCTCCCTCATCCGGGCGAGCCTGCTATGGCGTCCCTGCCAGCCCTCTGAAAGGCGTCTTCAAAGCAGACTAATGCATCTTCAGGGAAATGCCTGGTTTTCGTTGGGCAACAAACGACGTGCGACGCACCTCGCAGGCGCGTCGCACGTGTGACCACTTGGCCATTTGAAGACGCACTAATGATGCATCGCGGGTGCGACAGGTGCCGACGCTGGCGCGTTAAACGCAGCCCACATACCCAACACGATGCCGAAAAAGCCGACCAGGATGTCATTCCAAAACGCCGCTCCTAAGGCTTCGTAGCCTGCAAAGGCAGGGCCTAAAACCAAGCCCGCGCCTACCAGAACGCTGAGCCAGCCGAGCAGTTTGATGGCTTCGCCTTTGTCGGTCAGGGCAGCCCAAAGGCCGAAAGCCACCCAGCCAAGGCCTAATACCACATCTGGAACCAGCGCGGTGTTGCCTGCATAACCCCAAACGAAGGGCGCGGCGATTTCCCACACACCCAACACGAAAATAGCCCATCCAAGTGTCTTTGCTGTCTTCATCGTTCACCTCCAATGTGCCATAGCGATCGAAGCGATTGCCCTAATTTTACACGTTTTTCGGTGGAATTGCAGTGACATCAGACCGGTTCACGAGCCTGGTGACAACCCGCACCTTATGACGAACGTTCCAGCAGGTAGCCTACCCCGCGCACGTTGACCAGCCAGCCCCTTCCACCCGGAATATGCCCCAATTTGGAACGCAGCCGACTGACCAGAGGGCGCAACATTTCTGAGGCTTCGGCGGCTTCCACTTCGTAGCCCTGAACCAACCGCACGAGTTCCTGGTGAGGGATGACCTCGCCCTCGCGCATGAGCAAAATCTTCAGCAAACGGGTTTCTGTAGGCGAGAGCGGCACTTCTTCATTCTCTACATGCAATTGCCGTCGTTTGAAGTCCACCCACGCGCCCGCTGCCAGGGTGATGCGGTCGTCGGGCGGGTGCTCGCCCGGGTTCGGGCGGCTGCCTTCTTCGCCGTGCATGGTGCGCATCAATTCTTCCAGCAAGTGGCGTTGTTTCAACCGCTGGCGACGGCGCTCCAGCGCCTTGCCCACCGCAGCCCGAATTTCATCGGGGTGGGCAGGTTTGATGAGGTAATCGGCCGCGCCATGTCGCAGCGCGCTAATGGCTGATTCGACCGAACTGTGTGCCGTCAGCAAGACCACTTCCACATCCCAGCCCGCCTCTCGGACACGCTCCAAGACTTCCAAACCGCTCATGCCCGGCATTTTCAAATCGAGCAGCATGACGTCGTATTCCTGGCGGCGTAATTGTTCCAGGGCTGCCGGGCCGTCGGCCACTGGCACCACGGTATAGCCTTCCAACCGCAGAATGTCGGCCAGGGTCGCGCGCGTCGTGCGTTCGTCATCCACCACCAACACATTACCCCGAGTGTCCATCACGACCTCCCTCCCTTGGGTGATGCCTTTGCCTTCCATGCGGGCAGCACAATGCGGAAAGCCGCGCCGCTGCCGCGTGTGGGCTCACTGAGTTCCAGCCGCCCTCCGTGATCTGCAATGATGTTGTAACTCACTGCCAGCCCCAGGCCTGTGCCGCTTTCCTTGGTGCTGACCAACGGCTCGAAAAGTCGGTCGCGCACTTCGGAGGCGATGCCTGGGCCGGTGTCTTCCACGGCCAGCACCACTTGCCCGTTGGTGGCCCAGCCCAGCACGAACAGTTTTCCGCCTTGGGGCATGGCTTCCATCGCGTTCAATACCAGGTTCAGCACGACTTGTTGCAGCTGGTCTTCCACGCCATACACTGGCGGCAATGCAGCCGGCACATCCAGTGTCACTTCGATGTGGTGCTTTGCCAGCTGGGAAGCCAACAGGCCAATGACCCGCTCGGCCAGCCCTGCCAGCGAAACGGCCTGGCGTTCTACTTTGCCCGGTCGGTAAAAATTCAGCATCCGGTGTACCAGCGCTGAAAGGCGTTCGATTTCTTCGGTTGCCAAATGGAGGTATTCCTGCCGCCGTGTCTCGTCGATCTCGGGGTGGGTGGCAAGGTAGAGGCTGTTGCGCACGGCCTGAATAGGGTTGTTGACCTCGTGTGCCAGCGAGCCGGTCAAACGCCCCACGGCGGCCATTTTTTCGGCCTGGGCCAGGGCCTGTTGTGAGCGCCGCAGTTCTTCCAGCGAGTGGTGCAAGTCTTCATAGAGGCGGGCGCTTTCCAGGGCTGTGGCTGCCAGCCGCGCCAGAATGCCCAACGCGGTAGCGTCGACCTCGTCATGGAAGAAAGGCATTTGCTCGCGCGCCACCAGCAAGGCGTAGCGGCGTTCTTCGCGGGGCACCACGGCCAACAACACGCTGCTCCAGCCGTAGGCTTCCAGCAGTGCGCGCTCTTCGCCTTCGCTGCTCTGAATATCCAGCCGCACGGGGTGGCGGTGCGGTGGAACGTGTTTCCACAAGGGGGCATCGGCAGGTAAAACGTGCCCTGTGGAGGCCAGCACGCAGCCCTTGTCGTTGTGCCGCGTCCACAGATATAAACCCACCGCCGAACTGGGTAAGACTTCTTGCACTTTTTCCACGACCAGGGTTTGCAGGGGTTTGAGACGCCTCTCGGAGATGAGCGCCTCGGCTACATCGAAAAGGGGGCGAAGGGCAGCCATGCGCGCCGTTTCTTCTTGCCGCTGGCGATGGGCTACTGCACGCCACACACTCTCTACCAGTGCCATGCGTTCGAAAGGTTTGAGCAGCAAGCCGTTAGCGCCCTGGTTGAGTGCCATCACGGCGTTTTCGATGGTGTCGTAGCGGCTCATAATGACCACGGCAAGATTCGGTTGCAACAATCGCGCCTGTTCCATCAGGGCAAAGCCGCTCATCGCCGGGGTGTCGGAATCGGCAATCAAGACGTCGGCCATTTGTTGCTCTAAATAGTCCAGGGCGTTATAGGCCTGGTCGAAGACGGCCACTTCGAAACCGGCGCGTTCCAATACGCGTTGGCATAAGCGCAATACACCTTCGTCGGGGTCTACCACAACGACCTTTCGCGGGGGGCGTCCCGCCATGTTGCCTCCTTAACAGGCGTTGCGCAGTTTTCCGCCTGATGTTACTGCGGGGGCTGAGCCGTGGCGATGCCTGCCGAAGATGGCTTCGCTCCCTTCCACTGCTGCTCAGGGGACTCGCCGTGATACGGCAGCGGCGGTTCCTTGGACTCACTGTGCTGTGTAAGCCCTGCTTTTTGAGATTTTGCCGTCGCGTCTCAGCCGCCCTTGAAAATATTAGTGCGGGGAGTATGCCCTGTGCCGCGGCAGCCTTCGCGTGTGCCGGGGATGGCTCTGCTGGCCATGGGTTGCTTCGCAATGACACGGCCTGGCCTTGAGAATTGTGTTGCCAGGGACGGCACCCTACATCGCTGGCAAATAGACCGCAAAGACGTTCCCTAAGGGCTCCCTCTCTGCATCGCCTACCGTGAAAGTGTTGCGGTCTTCCTGCACCACACCGTAACTCATTGCCGTGCGGCGGGCTTGGCGGTCTTTGGGCGCGACGTAGAAAGGTTCAAACAATTTTTCCATTTGCTCGGGTTTAATGGCTTCACCTGTGTCGGCGACGCGTACCACGACCCATCGGCCAGTGTCGTCCTCTTCAATCGAGGTTGTAACATACAACCGGCCACCGTGTGGCATGGTTTGGAGCAAGGTGTGAATCAGATTGAGGAAGACGTATTTTACCTCGCCCGGATCGACGACGACGAAAGGCAAATCGTCTTGCAAAGAAAGGTGCAGCGTCACACCGCGCGAGGCCATGTATTGGGAAACCAACGACAAGGTCTCTTTCAAGAGTGTATTGGCGTCGGCCACAATCTGATAAGGTTCGGGGTAGCGCGCGAAGTCCAGAAGCTCCTGGACTGCATCGCGCGCCCGGCGTGCTTCCCGCAGGATGAGTTGCAGGTCCTCATAGGCGGCGCTTCCGGGAGAGGCGTCTTCCAAAAGGAGTTCGGCGAAGCCCAATACGGTGGTGAGAGGGGCGTTGAGCTTGTGGGCAATGGAAATGGCCGTTTCGCCCATGGCGGCCAGACGGCCGGCTTTCATCAGTTCTTCTTCTGCCCGTTGTTGCCGTGCCATCCGTTCGGAGAGTTCGCGATACAGGCGGGCGTTCCGCAAGGCCACGGCAATTTGTGGGGCAAGGGCTTCCAGCAAGCGCACCTCGTCGGCGGCAAACTGGCGCGCCGGGTCGTCGTCGTACACTGTCAACACCCCCAAAACTTCATCGGCAAACTTCAGGGGTACGCTCGCCACGGCGTGGAAGAGCCCCGATTTTTGGCCTTCTTCCCGCCCCGACCAGGTCGCGTAATCGTCCACCACCAGGGTTTGTCCGCTGACCGCCACCCGGCCGCCAATGCCCCATCCCAGGGGCATGGTCACGTGGTCGCATTCCCCTTGCGGGGTGTCGGCTGCGGCAATGCGCACTTCGCCTTTTTCCCGGTCGACCAGCCCAATTTCCACCCCTCGGACGCCCAGCAAATGCTTGACGCGCTTGACAATGCGCTGCAAGAGGGTGTCCATTTCCAGGTCGGAAATGATGTCAAGGGCTGTCTGCCGGGTGGCTTCCAGGTGGCGGATGGTGTTTTCCAGTTGTTGGTAACGAAGGGCGCTGCTCAAGACGGCGGAAAGTGCCCCGGCGATGGCCTCCATGGCCATTTTGTCTTCTTCGGTGAAAGCGTATTTTTTGGCGCGCTCAATGTTGATGAAGCCGACGACGTTTTCGTCGCTTTCGTGAGAGAACAGCGGCACACACAGTTCTGACCCTGCCTCGAACCCCGGGAAGAAGCGATACAGCGGCTCGGCTTCGGTGTCGACCACCAACCGACTGCGCCCAGTTGCCAAAACATGAGCAATAACCCCATCAGGGGGCCAGGTCGCGGCCTCCATCGCGGGCACAAAATGCGCCGTTTTTGCCCCCGCCACACCATAGAACATGGGGCGTTTCAGGTGCTCATCGGCCACGACCACCACGGCAATTTCATAGCCAAAATAGGCCGCAATGCGGCGGGCGGCCACTTCGACGACCTGTTGGGCGTCCAGCAATCCCACCACTTCTTTGATGACCTGATGGACCAGTTCCATCCGCTGGGCGCGCGCTGCCGTTTCTTCCCGCAACCGCAGCACCTCCAGCATCAAGGCCAAATGCCCCGCCACTGCCATCAGCAGGCGCTGGTCTTCTTCGGTGAAGGCATCCGGTCGGGTGCTTTCCAGGTTCAACACCCCGATGACTTTTGTGCGGCTTTTCAGAGGCACACAAAGTTCCGAGCGGATGTCTTCGAACAAGGGGAAATAAGGCGTCACCTGGCGCACATCCCCTACGCACACCGCCTGACCGGTTTGCAGGGTGCGCCCACATAACGAGGCCTCGATGGGCACGGGGGAAGGCAAAGGGCCTGCCGGGCACATCCCGACGGGTTCCAACATGCCGTCGGCTGTCGGGAGCATGACCATGGCGACGTCGGCCTGCAACACCCGGCGCAGGTGACGGGTCGCGTTTTGGGCTGCGGCCTCGACATCATCGCTGGAGAGCATTGCCAGCAAAACGTCGTTCAACACTGCCTTGCGCCGCAGGTGTTCGGTGGTTTCCTCGAAGGCCAGCGCTTGTTCCAGCAGCCATACGACGCGATGGGCAAAGGTGGTGAACATTTGCTCCAACGCCGGCGAGAGCGCCGCTCCCTTTTTCAGCCTCAACGCCAGGAAACCAATCAGCCGCCGCCCCTGCTGCAAAGGGATGCCCACCCACGGCCCCCCCGGCGTTCGCGGCCCTTCTGGCCAGGGCTCGTCTGGCAGGGTAACCAGATGGCCTGTTTGCAATGGTGTCAGCATCGCGAGGCGCTCACTGGCCGTGCTCTGCGGGCTCCACCCTGCCACGGGCGCGCCATCCGCAGCCAGCACCCGCCAGGTGCGCCCTTCCAGCACTGCCAGATAGGCATACAGCGAAGGGGCTTTGACGCGCACCGTTTCTACCACGGCCCGCGCCACCTGCGCGACCTGCCCCTTGCTTTCCGCCAGTCGCCCGATGAACTGCTCGCAAATGGGCTCGGCTGGTTTGGGCGAGGTCTCGCCGGGTGCGCCCAACGCCACCACGCGCCACATCTGCCGCGCCGAGGCGTCCAGCGGCCCTGCTCCCACCAGCAACACCCCCCGCTGCTCCAACGGGAAGGCATGGATGCGCGCGCCTAACACGTCCACATCGTCTTTGGCCACCGCCCGACTGCGCCTTCGGCCTTGCACCAGCGCACCGCTCAGCCAGGTGCGCCAGCGTTTCGCTTCCAGATAAGCCGCTAAAGCCGTCCGCCGCTGCGCGGTAAGGCCCCAGGCCGTTTCTATCTGCCATTGACCGTTCAAAGGCACCAGCCAGGCAGCCCATTTTGCAGCCGTCAAGCGCCCAACACGCCGTAGTTGTTCCTGAAATCGCGCCTTCGCGTCCATCAATGCCTCCCACCCCCATTATACAGGAAATTACCCTGAAGGCCAGCCGCTCGTCGGGGCAGGGTGGTGGGAGATACACGCGGCAGCGAACTGTCCCCAGGGATGCCCGATGCCTTCTCGAAACTACCGACAACAGATCGCGCCCCCACAACCGGCCACGAAATCGCCATCCGCACAAGGCCAATTGTGGTAAACTTGCCCGTGGTTACAAGCGAAGATTGTCAACGCCTTTTGCGTTTCTTTAAGGAGGTAGCTATGAGTAAGAAATGGGTGTATTTATTCAAAGAGGTTGAGGAAGCCGAGAAATACGTCGGTGGCAATTGGGACGACGTGCGCGGCCTGCTTGGCGGCAAGGGCGCCAACTTGGCCGAAATGA
>CAYYRG010000036.1:0-10783 GCA_964474015.1 uncultured Anaerolineaceae bacterium
GGCAAGACAAAACCTTGCCCCTACGAAAGCGGCATCGTGATGCCGCGCCCCAAAATGAGCATCCCCACCAGCGCCAGCGCCAGGCCAAGGTAAAGGTCCCACGGGACGAAGCGCCACACCACCACATGCTTTCCGGCGGGCAGGTCCACCGCGCGCAAGGCGCCATACGCCGTGAGGGAAGGCGCGGGGCGGCCATCCACACTGACATGCCAGCCGGGGTAGGCAATTTCGGAAAGCACCAGCCTGCCCGCCCCCGAAGCCGTCACCGTGATGCGATTGGGCGACCACACGACGGCCTCAGCCGGATGCCAGCCTGACGCCGTCTCTACCCAGGCCCGCGGACGCGCCCGCGTGTTGCGATAGAGCCACAGGCCATCGCGATGGGCCAGCGGCGTCAAACCCGCGGCTTCCACGGGATATGCAGCAACCACCACCGTGACGTTGAGCAAACCCAACAGGGCCGCGTCGGGGCGCGCATCGCGGTCGGCTTCCAGGTTGCCCTCGGGCAAAGGGGGCAGCACCACGCTGTATCCCTGCAAGGGCACACCGCTGGCCTCAGCCATCAACCGGGCGTAAGTATCCAGCACCAGGGGATCGACGCCGTTGGCAAGTTCCCAGCCGTGCGCGGCGGCCACCTGCTGAGGGAGGCTATACGAAGGCGTGTAAAAGCGGGAAAGCGGCGGCATGGAAGCCGCGGCGGCCTCCAAAACAGGCGGCGTTGCCATGACGCGCTGCGGCGGCACCGCCACAACCTGCGCCGAGGCCATCCATAGCAAATCCAGCGCCAGGAAAGCAGCCCAATAGCGCCAACGCCCTCGGACGGCTACGGTGGGGCGGCCAATTGCCCAGGCCAGCAAAGCCGCCACACTCCAGGCCAAGACGCCATGCACCCCCACCCAGAAAGCATGCAACACCCAGCCAAGCGTTGCCGAGGCCATCACGCCGAGCGTCACCGCGCCAAACCAGAGCAAGTTGCGGCGACGGGTCGCAGAGGGCCCCATTTCGGTCAGGCTTTCCCAGCCGGAAGCCGCCGCCACCGCCACCGCAAAGCCGAACACAAACAGCCCCCGGGGCGGCACACGCAGCAAACTTACCCCCGGCAGACGGGCCAGCCATACCAGCCCGGGCAGGTGGCTGCCCAAAGCCCAAAGCAGCGTGACCACCGCCACCCCGCCCCAAAAACGCGCCCGGCCAGCCGCCCACGCCGCCACCGCCAGCAAAATCACACCCGCCCCCAGATAGGCCACCCATTCCGTCATGCCGCCAGCGGGCGCCAAAAGCCCCAGCAGCCGCCCCCAGGGCAGTGAGAAAATTAAAACGTCACGGGGAGCCAGATGGGCGCGCGTGCTCAAGCGCGTCAGGTAAGCCAGAGGCAACCAGAGGGGCGCGGAAAGCAAGGCGCTGAGGGCACCTTCCTCTGCCAGCGCCCTCACCCGGCGGAGCAAAGGCCGCTGCGCCGCGCCAGGGCCCGCGAGTTCCCAGGCCGCCCAAAGCCCGCCAGCATAAGCCGCCCCGCGCGGGTCGGCCAGGAAGATCAACGCCAGCACCACGCCGGGCCGCAGCCACCGCCCCCGTCGGCAGGCAGCCAGCAGCAGCCACGGCAGCCAGGCCACCGCATAGACTAAGGTGAGATGCCCCCCGCCCCAATGCGCCCAGATTTTGCTGAAGCCCAGCCAGGCCAACGACCCCAGCAGCGCGCTTTCCTCTTTGCGCCCCAAAACGCGCAAAAACAAATACATGCCCGCCGCGCTGAAAAGCCAGTGCAAGCCCACCGTCAGGCTCAATCCCCACGGCAGCGGCAAGGCCACCGCCAGCCAGCCCGGCGGATACCAAAGCCCGGCCAAAGGGTCGGCATAGAAGGGGTACCCGCTGTAATACGTCGGTGCCCAAAGCGGCAGGGTGTGCCACACCGTGAGCGCCCGCCGCAGGTAAAGGATCTGCGGCAAATGCGCGACGGCAATGTCGGAAACCACCGCCAGCGGGGGGTAAGGGAAACCGCCAGCCCTGGGCCCCAGCAGGGCTGCCAGCCAGGCGCCCCACACGCCCCACATCCACCCGCGCGGCTTCAAAACTCGCCAGGGGGGCTGCCCGCCGCCCCGAGAGGCGCTCAGCGTTTCAGGGCACACGGTAAATCACCACCTCGCCAAAGCGGGCCGCCACGGCTTCAGGCGGCAGATAGATCGGCAGGCCGCCTAAGGCGCGCTCGCGCGGCCCGAGGAAAATGTAATCCACCCCTTCATCGTGCAGGAAAGCCCATGCCGCGCGCCCTTTCAGGCAGCGGCGGAAGAAATCGCCCACCAGTTCCCGATAGCGCGGGCCGTCGAGGGTTTCCATGGGATGGCCGTAAAGCACCCGTCGGCCGCTCCACGCCGGAATCAACGCGCCGGTCTGCGGGGCGGCCAGCACCACCGCCTCCCGGGGAGTGTGTTCCCGCAGCCAAACCATCGCCCGCTGCTCATCGCGCGTCAGGAACCACCAGGAAGGCTGCCGAACGCCTATGCGCCAGGGGAACATCACCAACACCAAAACCAGGCTCGGCACCACTGCGCCGCCCAGCACCGCCGCCCACAGGCCGCGCCGCTGACGGCCTGCCACCCACAAGGCGGCGAGCCCCACCAGCGGCACTTCAAAGCCCAACAAAAAGCGCCGCTGCACGGCCAACGGCAGCACCGCCAGCCCCAACGCTGCACCAGCCCACAACACCAGCCAACGCCGCGCCGGATGCCGCCGCCACACCCCTGCCACCGCCACCAGCACCCAGGGGGCAAAAGCCGCCAGCAAATTCCACCACGGCGGCAAGAGGGTGCGGTTTTGCGCCGTCCATTGCGCCAGCAGCGGGTCGTGGTGCGTGACCCAGGCGACGTAAGCCGTATAGGGCACACCCCCCGCAGCCACCAGCAGGCCGCGGCAAAACGTTTCGCCCCCCGGAAAACGAAGTGCCCCGCACGGTCGGCCCGCCCCCGTCGGGAAAGTGTATTCCACCGCAAACTGCACGGCCAGCAGCACCCCCGCCAGCACAACGCCGAAAGGCGAAAGCAGCGCCACGCCGAGGGCAATCAAGGCATCCCACCATCGCGGCCTGCCTGGCCGCAAGAGCATGATTACCCCCGCCAGGGCCCAGGGGAAGTGGGCGTTCGTGAGCAACGCCAGCAGCGGGTAAGCATCGGAAAACCACATATCCGCCGGAGGGGTAGGATAAGCCCACGGCAACACCAGCCATCCCATCCCCAAGGCGAACACCGAGGCCGCCCACGCGAAACGCCGGGCGAAGGCGTCTTCGGGGAACAACGCCCCGAAAAACCGCCCCAGCGCCCACACCAACGCCACCGCGCCCCCCAGGCGGGCGAGGTTATAGAGCAGCGGCAGCGAAAGCCCCAGCAGGCGCGCCAGATGCCCCAAGGCAAGGTAGAAAAGGTACAGATACGCGCCCCGCCCCGGATGCGGCGTAAAAGGCAGCGTAAACCGCCACGCGCCCATCCAGCCCTCGCGCATCTTGGCGAGGTAACTGTACCCGTCCTGGGGGTTGTACACCAGCCCGCTGAAGACGAAGGCGTGCCCGGCGCGCAGCCAGAGGGCAAGGTAGGGGGCAGCGGCCACCACCAATACCAACGCCGTCAGCCCCCAATACCAGCGGTGGTCTTGCTGCGAGTTCACGCCTTCCCCTCCGGCAAACGGTAAGCCTCCGGGCGGCGGTGCGCCCACACCGGGAACGCTTCCCGATAAACATCGGCCTGCCGCAAGTCAATTTCAGCCAGCAGCAAGGTTTCGTCTTCCCCTGCCCGGGCGGCCACTTCACCCTGGGGCGTCAGCACAACACTATGCCCTCCAAAGCGCGTTTCGCCGCTCGCCCCCACCCGGTTGACGGCCACAACGAAGGTTTGATTTTCCACCGCGCGGGCGCGCAGCAGGGCGTGCCAATGGGCAATGCGGGAAAGCGGCCAGGCGGCCACCAACAACAGCCAGCGCACGCCGGCGTTCCGCTGCATCCGAAACACTTCCGGGAAGCGGAGGTCATAACACACCGCCAGGCCAGCCGCACCCCACGGCGTTTCGGCCAGCCCGACAGCATCGCCAGCAGCCAGCACCCCTTCGCCGAGGGGCAAAAAGCGGTGAATTTTACGATAGGCACCCCACAGGCGGCCATCGGGGCCGTAAAGTGCAAAAGTGTTGTAAAGGCGCTCACCGCGGCGCTCGATATGCGAGCCACCCACCGCGATGCGATAGGCTGCCGCCAGTGCCGCCATGCGGGCAAAAAGGCCCGCGCCGAGGGGGTCGGCACAGGCCGAGAAATGCGTTGCGCTGTAACCGCACCCCCAAAGTTCCGGTAGCAGCACCAGGGAAGCCTCCGCGCGCGCGGCCGCAGCCACCATTTCGGCAGCCCGCCGAAAGTTGGCTTCGCGTGC
Organism: uncultured Anaerolineaceae bacterium; assembly: GCA_964474015.1. GTDB lineage: Bacteria > Chloroflexota > Anaerolineae > Anaerolineales > DRMV01 > DRMV01. Next base: position 4,404 of record CAYYRG010000036.1, read on the forward strand.
CTTCTCGGCCACGGCCATCTGGGCCAGCGCGAGGGTCAGACGCGTGCCCGCCATCGCTACCTCACACCATGTAAGCCGTCGGCGCGGGGAAGAGCGCACGGGCAATTTGCGCCGCCACGACGGCATTGTTCTTGAGCAGCGCCAGGTTAGTTTCCAGGCTGGCGTGGCCGGTGAGTTCACTCACCCGCGCCAGCAAGAACGGCGTGCTGGCCTGGCCACGAATGTTCTTCTCTTCGGCTTCGCGCAACGCCTGCGCAATCGCCCCCTCGACTTCCTCACGAGGGAGGGCGACGTCAGCAGGCGGGGGCACCACCACCAACACCGCACTTTGCAGGCCAAGCGCCCAATGCGCTTTGGCAATCTCGGCCACCGCTTTGGGCGTATCGGCGCGATGCGGCGTCTTCAGGCCGCTTTTCCGCGAGTAGAAGGCCGGGAATTCGTCGGTCTGATAGCCAACGACCGGCACGGCTAAGGTTTCCAGCATTTCCAGCGTGGCGGGCAGGTCGAGGATGGCTTTCGCCCCGGCGCAAACCACGATGACCGGGCTGTTGGCCAGGGCGGGCAGGTCGGCGGAAACATCATGGGGCGGCCAGCGGTGCACGCCGCCGATGCCGCCCGTGGCAAACACACGAATGCCCGCAAGGCGAGCCGCCAGCAATGTTCCCGCCACCGTGGTGCCGCCATCGGCTTTCTGGGCAATGGCGGGGCCAAAGTCGCGCACGCTGATTTTACGCGGGGAAGCCGCGCCTGCCAGCCGCGCCAGCTCGGCATCATCCAGCCCCACGATGACCTTGCCGCCCAACACCCCAATGGTAGCCGGCGTTGCCCCGGCATTTTGGACGGCGGTTTCCATATCGTGGGCCAGTGAAAGGTTGTCGGGTTTGGGCAAGCCGTGGGTAATCACAGTAGATTCCAACGCCACTACTGGCATTTTTAACGAAAGCGCCCGCGCAACATGCGGGGCGATGCGAAACGCAGGGGGAAGTTGACGGTTTTCCATAGGCTCCTCGTTACACCACCAATTGGTCGTAAAGTCGTTCCAGCGAAAGGTCAGCAGGAACGTTGCCCTCGGCGTTCAAGGCCAGGGAAGCCGCCGAGATACCCAATTGTATCGCATCATCCACCGGGAAGCCATGCAGCAAGCCATAGAGCACCACCGCCGTGAGAGCATCGCCCGCGCCGGTAGGGTCGATGATTTCGGTACGCAAAGCCGGCAGATGCCCCTGCCCCTCTGAAGTGGCATAGCACAGGCCAAACTCCGCCAGGGTCACCACGGCCAGCCCAACGCCCTCGGCCACCAGGTCTTTGGCAGCGCGCGTGACCTCGTCGAAATTGGTGGGGTCCAACGGTCGCTCCAACAACGCCGCGGCCTCCTGGTGGTTGGGGGTGACCAGCGCCAGGCGGGGCAGATAGCGCCGCAGGTGACGCGCCAGTTGAGGCGAAGTGGGATCGGCAGCCACCGGCAACCCCGCTTTGCGGGCCAAGGCGAAGGCTGTGCGCAAAGTCGCCCGGGGAAGATTGGCATCCATGACCAGGGCCGCAGCCTCCATGAAGAGGTTGGCATGCTGGTGCAGGTAGTCGGCGGTCAGCGAGCGGCTGGTACGCATGTCATAAAAGCCGTGGTACAGGCCGCCTTCGGGCCGCAGCACCCCCACATAGCGCCCCGTGGGGTAGTCAGCCACCCGCAACACAGCCCGCACGTCCACGCCGAGGGCAGCCAGTTCTTCCAGCAAGCGGTCGCCCGCCGCGTCGCGCCCAACGGCAGAGAGGAACACCACCGGCTGCCCCAGGCGCGCCAGGTTTTCGGCAATGTTGCGCGCCACACCACCGCTGGCCGTGCGCATGTGGGCAGGCACTGCCGCCCCTTCCTCCAGCGGGGTTTGCGGATAGGCCACCGTATCGATGGCCGCACTGCCAAGCACCAGCACAGGGCGATCGGGGTCGACGTTCTCCCAAACGGTCATGGTTACCTCTCTTCATCGGGCAAAGCGCGAGCAGGACGGCCTTCACTGTCGCCCTCGCCGCCTTCAGGGGGGGCTTCCTCATCAAAGTTCACGTCGCGGGGAAGGAGCGACTGAAGGTAGGCAATCGTGCGCCGCCATTCCGAGGGGGCGAGGGCAACACTGCCATAGCGCGCCAGGGCTGCCACTTCCATACGGCGGATGAAGTACCGCAGCAGAATCACTTCCCGAGATTGGGAAGGCTCGCCTTCCGTGCGCTGGAACCACGCCAGCAGTTCGCGCACATATTCCGTAAAAGCAGAGAGGTGCCGCTGACGGCGCAGTTGATTCAGCGCCGCTTCACTGGAACGCAACACATTGGTCACGCTCAACCGCCATGCCTCAAGGTGCTGGTCGATGACCTTGTCTACTGGCGTGTGCCAGGCACCCAGGCCAATCCACTGCAGCCCCACCCCGCGCTGGCGGGCGCGTCCGCCTTGCGGGCCGTTGGCCAGGGCATCGAACCGCTCAGCAATGCGCGGCCGGGGGATGAACTGCGGCGCCTGCGGCAACGCGGGTAAAATCGGGGCACTCTGGTCGTGCGGGGCCGCGGTTTCCTGCGCCAGTTCCCGGTAGAGGGTGTGCAACGTCTCCATATCCATCGGGGCAACGCTGGCCAGGAATTCCACAACCGTCTGCGAACGGATGAAGCGCGTGAGCTCCGAGCGCGCCATCACCCGCATGGCGTTGGTCAACAAACGGCTGCTGGTCAACGATTCCCAGCGGTCGACCACCGGCGAAGCCATTTCACCATACACCAACTGCTCCAAAGCCGGGGGATAAAAAGGAAACGGCTCTTTCTCGGTCGGTTTACGCCCGCCGCGGTAAATACTGAAAAGCAGTTGCACGTCTTTCACTTCGATGGGAATACCGTCGCGACTGCGGGCACTGGCGCTCAAAGTCAGCTGGTGCTCTTGCAGGCTGACAATCCGCCGCAGGCGTTCAAAACCCTCGAGCAATTCCAAACGGCGGGTCGTGGGGCCGACGACATGGGGCGTTCCATCGGCGCGCTCGAACAAAGCGGCGCTATCGGTACTGACGAAAACATACCCCGGCCCGCCAATGAGCAACAACGGCGAACGTCGCTCTTTGACCTCGCCATGCACAATCGCCAGGGTGTGGGGGCACCCCACCGGCGCGCCGCGGATGAAATCCCACACCCGTCGCAAAAAGGGCACTTTGACACCATACTGGCGGCTGCGCCCCCACGAAAGGCATTCCTCTTCGGTCGGGCAAATCATGGGCCGCAACCTGCCCAGCAACCGACAGGCAAAGGTTTTACGTTCCCTGACACGCCCATAACTGTGTGCAAAGGCCGCCCGCAGCAAAAATTCCTGGGCTACTTTCAAGCCTTCAGCGCGGTCTTTCAAGGCATCACTCACCTCGAAGACGTCTTCCACATAACGCGCCGCGACATACCACCCCAGCAGATAGGGCAACAGCACAGGCAGCCACACCCGCAGGCTATCGGGGAGCATGAAAATGATAATGAGTTTGCGCGTGTACAGCGGCAGGCCAATGATGACTTCCCCCAACAATTTAGCCAAGATGGAACCCTGCACAGCCCGCCAGATGACCACAAAGCCCGTGTGCGACACCGCGTCCCAATGAGCGGCTAAAATCCACCCCACCACGGCAAAGAAAAACAGGTCGCGCGCGTACACCCGCTTCAGCCCTGCCGGCTTGTTGATGACGAACAAGCGATTCAACAGGCTTTCCACACTGCGTTTGGGAAGCGCCCTCAACCATTCATCGAGAAGCACAAGGTCGTGCCACAGGCGGCGCAACATGTCACGCATCCTCAGCCCCCTCCTCTTCCAACGGCGACGCTTCGGACTCGATGCGGCGGTTGTGCACCCAGGCCCACAACATTTCGAGCGCGTCGAACTCACTGCGGTGGGCAAGGTAAAGGGCCGGGTCGCGTTGCACTGCCCGGCTCAAGGCAGCCAGCAAGCGGTCCAAACACGCTGCTGGTGAAGCATGGTCATCGGGGGCACATGCCTCTTCGGCAATGATTCTCGCCCACGTTTCGGCAGCCTCTTGTTCTCCTTGTTTTTTCGCCAAATTGCGGCGCTGCTCCACCAATTCGCGCTCTTTACGCGCCCGCACCAGCCAGTTAGCCGTCCAGCGGGCCACAAGTTCGTTCTCGACCTCAGGGGGCAGGAAAATCGTCGGCAACGCCACAGCAATCACCCGAATGCCCCGTTCTTGCAGCAGGGCATATTCCCGGCTGGGGAGCACTTCCCCCGTGCGCTGTCCATCCAGGCCAAGTTCGCGATACTGGGGTTGCGTGAGGCGCTCGCGGATAGCCGCGGCGATGAAATCCAGCATGGGCGTGCCGTCAGGGGAAATTTGAAACAGGGTCGTCAGCCGAAAACGCTGAAGATATTCCCGCCAGACATCCACGGCCAGACGCGCCGGCAACCAATCCCAACGCAGCAAGCGGTCATCGGGGGTTTTCCCCATGCCAAGGGCGGCTTTGGCAGCATCCACGGGGCGGTGGGTCACCGCTCGCCACACCGAAACTTTATGACCGAAAAAGCGCGTGCGGAAGCGGCCCGCTTTCCATGCCTCTTCAGAAAGGCCATCGGGGTGCTTGTCGAGGGCAAAAACCACCACCAGGCGAGGCACCACCTCGGTGCCATCGCGCGTTTTGGCGCTGGTTTCCCAACGGCGCTCCAGGCGCCGGGCATATTGCTCGTCACTTTCATCAGGGCGGCGCGGGGCAAAGGGGTCCTGCTCCCCTTGCGGTCCCAGGGAAGCCGAACGCTTGCGCAAATCTACCGTCGCGCCATCGTGTGCGGTTTCCCCCGATGTGGTGAAAACCACCCCTGGCCCCACGGCCCGCGTAAAGCCGCCCTCCGTTTGCAGCACTGCGGCGCTGGCGCTATCCAACACAATCACCCCTGGGCCACGCCGCCGCCGCTCGGCCTTGCTTTCAATCTTTTGGCCGTCTTGAATGAAAATCGCCGGCCCGTGCCATCCTGCAATGTAATACAACAAGCGCACAAAAATCGCCCGGCGCTCTTCCAGAGTTTGCACTGGCAGCGCAAATTGAGCAAAAAAGAAAAGCCAGAAAGCCACCATTCCCCAAAAGACCGCCGTCCACCACAGGAACTTCCATAGGGGGAGATAGAACACCGCGCCCAACATCCAATCGACCACAGCCTGCAACCCCCACGATGCAGGCCCCGCCAGCAACCGCGCCAGGGGATGGTATTGCCCCCACAGCAAGTAAAAATACACGCCCACGCCCACGCTGACCGGCAACAGCCAGCGACGATAGGGATGATTGTAGTAGCGCCAAATGCGTGCAAACACCGGAACGCCCCTTGTTGCAGAAGCCTTCACGCGAACAGAACGGTTTCATTGTATAACAAAACCAGCGATAAAGGTAGCCTTTTCCCCTCTTGCTGGCTTTTTGGGTTTTACAACGGCCACACCGCAAAACATGGGTTGGGGGGCGGCAGATCAAAACGCCTTCATCGCCATGTTGTTTTCTCTTCGCAGAAAACGGTCGCCCGCACCTTTTGGCCAGAACGCAGGCGGGCGCTGCGGTGCGTCTGTCAGCAAAAAATTCTCAACCCTGCGACTTTTTACAAAGTGTTTACATCGCCATAATTCCCACCTTACACCTGCAGGCTATGATAAAAGCGTTCCGACAAACCCTCAACTGGAGGTTTCCCATGTTCAAGAAAAGTCTGTTTGGCTGGTTTCTGGCCCTGAGCCTGGCGCTGGTGGCAACCGTAGGCGCGTTCGCCGCCACCAGCAAGGAAGAGACGCCGCCGACCGGCCCCATCGCCCGACCGGCACGGCACATCGGTCAGGTCACCGCCGTCGGCGACAACACCTTCACCCTCAAACTACTGGACGGCAAAACCGTGCAGATTGCCGTCGATGACGACACCCGCTTCCGCAAGGCAGGCGGCGGCGAAGCCTCGTTTGCCGACATCACGGTGGGGCGCTGGGTGGCCGGTGCTGTCAAGCCGCCCCAGGCAGGCGAGGAAGGCGTTTTGCACGCCCGGGTGGTGATTATCTTACCCGAAGATTTCGACCCCGCTCGCTGGAAAAACACCCACCGCTATCCGGGCAAAGTCACCGCCGTGGGCACCGATAGCCTCACCATCCAGACCCGCGACGGCCAGACCCTCACCTTCGCCGTCACCGACCAGACCCGCTTCCGCAGCCGCGACGGCGCGGTGAAAAGCCTCGCCGACCTCAAACCCGACATGCCCGTCATGGTCATCGCCAAAGACGAAAACGGCCAACTCACCGCCCTGGCCATCCTCGCCGGGAAGCCCGGTCGCCGCGGCGAGCGCCACATCGGCAAAGTCACCGCCGTGGGCACCGATAGCCTCACCATCCAGACCCGCGACGGCC
>CAYYRG010000037.1:0-1452 GCA_964474015.1 uncultured Anaerolineaceae bacterium
GCCGCGCGCCTCTTTCTCGGCTGCCTTGGCGCGCTGCCACGCAGCCTCCATTTCGTCCAGCGTCAACGCCTCGACTGGCTGGCCGCGGTCGCGCGCGGCCTGCTCGATGACCGCAAACCGCCGTCGGAAGCGGGCATTGGCCTTCCGCAACGCCAGTTCGGCATCGACCCCCAGCCAGCGGGCCAGGTTCGAGACCACGAAGAGCACATCACCGATTTCATCTTCGCGCGCTTCAGGGGTCTCGGCTTCCCGCACTTCTTGCAATTCCTCGGCCAGCTTATCCCACACGCCTTGAATGTCAGGCCAGTCGAAGCCCACCGCCACCACCTTATCTTGAATTTTTTCCGCCTCCATGAGTGCGGGCAACCCCTTCGGGATGCCATCGAGCACGCTTTCGGGGCGGGGGCGGTCGGCTTCCTGGGCTTTGATGGCCTGCCAGTTGCGCACCACCTCGTCGGCGTCGGCCACCTGCACCTCACCAAAGACATGTGGGTGCCGCCGCACCATCTTCCGATGGATGCCTTCCAAGACGTCGGTCATGGTAAATTCCCCGGCTTCGGCGGCAATCTGGGCGTGCAGCAAAATTTGCAGCAGCACATCGCCGAGTTCCTCGGCCAGGTGGTCCCACGCTTCGGCATCGATGGCTTCCAGCGCCTCGTGCACCTCTTCGAGGAAATAACGGCGCAGGCTGCGATGGGTCTGCTTGCGGTCCCAGGGGCAGCCATCGGGGGCGCGCAGGCGGGCGACGACTTCCTGGAAAGCCTCGAAAGCGGCTTCCGGGCTGCGGGGCGGCACGTAAAGGGTGGTCAGCAGGCCAATATCGGCGTCGCGATCGATGGCGTAAAGCGGCATCCAGCGGACGGTTTCCTGCGCCGTGCCCGCCGCGTGCACCAGCGCCACCTCGTGCTCGTCGGCATAGGTCGCCATCAGGGTGAGTTTGACCTCCGAAGCAATCGCGCGGTCGTAAATTTGCGCCACCAGCGCTGGGGCCGAAGGGGGAAAGGGCGGCACATGGCGCACGGCCAGTTCCAATGCATCGACGAGGGCGGTGTGGGGGAAGGCATCGCGCCCCAGGGCCCGGAAGGTGGGTTCCAGAAAACTCAGCCCTTCCACCACCCGCAGGGAAATGCCGGCCTCGCGAGCGCGGCGGGCGATTTCCCGCCCGGTGATCTCGGCCACGAAAGGATGCCCCGGCACAGCATAGAGCACGCCTTCAGGGCGCTGCGCCAGTTCCAGCACCTGTTCCACGATGGCCGCGTAAACTTCCTCAAAGCTTTCAGCCTGCTCATAGAGGTAATCGAACGAATGCACCACCCAATCATTCGGGAAGGCCGCCACCGTGGGGTGCTTTGCCGTGCGCAGGTAAATCTCTCTCGCGGAGGAGAGCACCTCCCACGCTTCGCGGGTCAACTGATTGGGATTACCGGGGCCCAGCCCCAGCAGCGTAATCGA
>CAYYRG010000037.1:1552-10703 GCA_964474015.1 uncultured Anaerolineaceae bacterium
ATCTGACTACCCGACTTGTTAACGCAACACGCCCCTGCCGCAACCAGCAGGGGAACGCGTTGCCAACATCGTCGCCCGAAGAAGCGATTTAACGCTTGGTGTAAGTCGGGGCTTTGCGAGCGCGTTTGAGGCCGGGCTTTTTGCGCTCTTTGACCCGCGGGTCGCGCGAGAGCAGGCCTTTTTTCTTCAGAGCGGGGCCAAATTCCTCGTTGAATTTGACGAAAGCGCGCGCCAGGCCCAGGCGCACCGCGCCCACCTGACCGCTCACGCCACCGCCCTTGACCAGCACGGTGACGTCGTACTTCTCACGCGGCTCGCCCAGCACGGTAAAAGGCAACAGCACGTTGTCGAGGTCGCCCACGCGGGGGAAGTATTCCTCCACCGGCTTGCCGTTGACGATGAACTTACCCGAACCTTCCATGATGCGCACGCGCGCGGTGGCTTCCTTGCGGCGTCCAACACCTTCGTAATAGCGAACAGCCATAAAATCCAACCTCCTTCGTTTCCAACCGCCGCTTACAGTTCGATCCGGCGGGGCTTCTGCGCCTCGTGGGGATGGTCAGGGCCGGCATAGACCTTGAGTTTCTTGAGCAGTTTGCGGCCATAGGCGTTCTTCGGCAACATGCCCCACACCGCCGAGCGGATGACACGCTCAGGGTGGCGCTTGAGTTGCTCGCGCAGGGACACTTCACGCAGGCCGCCGGGGTAGCCCGAATGCCGGTAATACTTCTTCTGGTCCAGTTTCCGGCCCGTGACCCGCACGCGCTCGGCGTTGACGACCACGACATAGTCGCCGTTGTCGACGCCGGGGGTGTAGTTGGGCTTGTTCTTGCCCAAAAGGATCGCCGCCACACGGGTGGCCAACCGCCCCAGCGTCTGGTCGTTGGCATCGACCAACACCCATTCGCGGGTAATTTCAGCGGGTTTCGGATAATAAGTTTTCACCGTTAAACCTCTCTACACAAACTTGTGGGGTCGTGCGTCGTTATTTCACAGGTCAAGCGTTCCACTTGCACACGCCGGTCAGGGCGCTCCGCCCAGCCAACGGGGCACCGCGCGCAGCACATGCTGCAGGTCGGAAGCATCGTAGCATACGGCTTCCAGAAACAGCCCTTGCGGCGGGGCCAGCCCCTGAAGGGGGTTGGCCGGGGGGTTTTCCAGCGCCGCTTGCAAGGCAGCGAAAGCCAGGCGCCCCTGGGCAACGGCGACCTGCAAGGCCACCATACGCCGCACCATCCGATACAGGAAGGCATCGGCCACCACATCGAAAGCCCATGCCCGCGGCCCCAATTGCACCCAGGCGGCTTTGTGCACAGTACGCACCGTCGTGCCGTGGGGGTTGGGCGGCGTGCCCAGGGCGGCAAAATCCTTCCGCCCGGGGAAGAGCGCCGCCGCCTGCTGCAACTTTTCCAGCATCGGGGCAGGCCATACCCGCCAGGCATACCGCCGCCAAAAGGGCTCTCGCTCAGGCGCAGCATAGAGGTAATACACATAGCGCCGCGCCACCGCAGCGTAACGGGGGTGGAAACCTGCGGGGGCAAGGCGCACCGCCTGCACGGCCACATCGGGAGGCAGGTGAGCGTTGAGGGCTTTCTGCAACGCCTCTGCCGGATGCTGCCACGTCAGGTGGAAGGCAATCACCTGCCCGCGGGCATGCACACCGCTGTCGGTGCGGCCGGCGTAAAGGATGGCCGGTTCAGACCACCCCAGCCGTTGCAATGCCTTTTCGACTTCACCCTGCACCGTGCGGCCCTGCGCCTGTCGCTGGAAGCCAACGAAGCCGCTGCCGTCGTATGCAAGAATGGCCTGGTAAAGTGCCATGACGCCTGGGCGTCTCACGACGCCCCCCAGGGCGGGGAAATCCCGCACGGGACTATTCTTCGACCAGTTCCAGCAGCACCATTTCCGCGCCGTCGCTCAGGCGGGGGCCGAGTTTCAGCACACGGGTGTAGCCGCCGGGGCGGTCGGCGTAGCGCGGGGCAATATCGTCGAACAGTTTGTTGACGACGTTGATGCGTTCCTGGTCGTCTTCACCGCCGCCGATGTAAGCCGTGCCCAGCCGGGCAGCCACCACACGGCGGGCATGCACCATCGCCGCGCCGCCGGCCGCATTGCCGCGCTTGGCAATGGTGATCAGCCGCTCGGCTTCGCCGCGAATCGCCTGCGCTTTGGCCTTGGTGGTGCGGATGCGCTCGTGGTAGAACAATTGCTTAATCAGGTTCCGCCGCAACGCCTTGCGGGCGTCTTTGGAACGGCTGAGTTTCTTACCGGCAACTTTGTGTCGCATGGTTCTCACTCCGTGATGCGCTTAGTCTTCGTCTTCCGGCAGGAAGCCCTTTTCGCGCATTTTGCTCAAAAGTTCATCCAGGCTCTTCTCACCGAAGTTACGGATCGAGAGCATGGCCTCTTCGCCCTTGCCTAACATATCGAGCACCTCGCCCACGGTGGTGACGCCAGCGCGCTTAAGCGAGTTGAACACCCGCACCGAGAGGTCAAGCTCTTCGAGGGGGGTTTCCATCATTTCGCTGGTCAGGCCGCTGTGCCAGGCTTTTTCTTTCGGGGCTGCCGGGCGCGGGGTGCCGAGTTCTTCTTCGCTCACGCCCGCGATGTAGCCGAAGTGCGCCACCAGAATCTGGGCTGCGGTTTTCAGGGCCTCTTCGGGCGTGATGGTCTCGTCCGTCCAGATTTCCAAAATCAGGCGGTCGTAGTTGGTGCTCTGGCCGACACGCGCCGAGGTGACTTCCCAATTGACGCGTTTCACCGGCGAGAAGATGGCATCGACGGCCAGTTCGCCGATGGGCAGCTGGCGGCTGCGTTCCACTGCAGGGGAGTAGCCACGCCCGCGCTCCACGGTCATGGCCATTTCCAGCGTCGCGTCCGGGTCGTCCACCGTGAAGAGGTAGAGGTCGGGGTTGACGATTTCCACCTCAGGGGGGGCGATGATGTCGGCCGCGGTGACAATGCCTTCCCCGTGGACTTCCAGATACAGCAGGGCGGTATCCACGTCGTGGAGTTTGAAGCGCAACTGCTTGAGTTGCAGACTGATTTGCAAGACGTCTTCCCGCACACCGGGGATGGCGCTGAACTCGTGCAACACATTGGAAACGCGCACGGAGGTCACCGCCGCGCCTTCCAGCGAGGAAAGCAACACCCGCCGCAAGGCGTTCCCCAAGGTCACGCCGTAGCCGCGCTCAAGGGGGCTGATGATAAAGCGGCTGTAGTTGAGCGCTTCCAGATCGCGCTCAATGCGAGGTGTTACCATATTACCCAAACCGACCACAGTTCACCCCTTCCCTGGGCATTCACCCAAGCGTTAGCGCGAGTAGTATTCCACGATGAGTTGTTCGTTGATGTTGCTGTCGATTTCGCCGCGTTCGGGCAGGCGTTCCACCCGACCGGTGAGGGCGTTCATGTCGCGGCTCAGCCAGGCAGGCGGGGTTTGCTTTTCTGCCCATTCGGGCAGCACCTGCTTGAAATAGCTGCGGCGGCGCGATTCGGGGCGAATGCCCACCACATCGCCGGGGCGCAGCAGCATGGAAGGCACGTCGACACGGCGGCCATTGACGGTGAAGTGCCCGTGGGTCACCAACAGACGCGCTTCAGCGCGGCTGCGGGCAAAGCCCAGGCGATAGACGACGTTGTCGAGCCGCGATTCCAGAATTTGCAGCAGGTTCAAGCCGGTCAGGCCGCGGCGCTGCAAAGCCACTTCGTAGTAGCGGCGGAACTGGCGCTCCAGCACGCCATAGATGCGGCGGGCGCGCTGCTTGGCGCGCAACTGCTTGGCATAGTCCGATTCTCGGCGGCGGCTGAAGCGCGCCATGCGGCCATGTTCACCCGGCGGGTAAGCGTGCCGCTCCATCGGGCACTTGTTGGTAAAGCATTTTTCACCTTTCAGGAACAACTTTTCGCCTTCACGGCGGCAAAGTTTGCATGCAGGTCCCAGATATTTAGCCATAGATCTACCTCAATCCCCAGATTAGACGCGCCGCTTCTTGGGCGGGCGGCAACCGTTGTGCGGCACAGGGGTCACATCCGAAATGGACAGAATTTTCAGGCCCATGGCCTGCAGGGCGCGCAGGGAAGCGTCGCGTCCCGGGCCGGGGCCCTTGACGAAGACATGCGCGGCGCGCATGCCCATATCCATCGCCGCTTTCACGGCCTGCTCGGTCGCCAGCCGGGCGGCAAAGGGGGTGCTTTTGCGGGAACCCTTGAAGCCCGCGGTGCCGCCGCTGGCCCACGCCACGACGTTGCCGTGCTCGTCGGTGACCGAGACGATGGTGTTGTTGAACGTCGCGTGGATGTGCACATGCCCCTGAGGCAGATGCCGCTTGATTTTCTTGGCGCTGCTGCGCCGTCGGGAACGCGTATTCCTCGCCATAGACCTTGTTTCTCCTCAATAGCAATTTCAGCATGGGGGCGGGCCAACACCCGCACAGCCCACAGGGCGTTACTTTTTCTTGGCACCGCGACGGCGACCACGACCCGCCACGGTCTTCTTGGGGCCTTTGCGCGTGCGGGCATTGGTGCGCGTGCGCTGACCATGCACCGGCAGGCCCATGCGGTGCCGCAGCCCACGGTAACTGCCGATTTCGATCAGGCGCTTGATGTTCATCTGCACTTCGCGCCGCAGGTCGCCTTCCGTCTTATAGTTGCTGCTGATGAACTCGCGCAGGCGGGCAATTTCTTCGTCGGTGAGGTCTTTCACCCGGGTGTCAGGGTTGACCTGGGTGGCAGCCAGCACCTCTTTCGCCCGCGACCGGCCAATGCCGTAAATGTAGGTCAGGGCGATTTCAATTCGCTTGTTACGTGGTAAATCTACACCTTCAATACGCGCCATGGTGCTACCCCTGTCGCTGTTTGTGTCGAGGATTGTCGCAAATCACATACACCCGCCCTTTGCGGCGGACGATTTTGCACTTGGAACAGCGCTTTTTTACAGACGCAGAAACTTTCATGGTTTGGCTCTCCTTCGTTCTTGGCTCGTGCCTGGCAAAGTTGAAATTATACCAGACCCTTCCACTCCCGTCCAGGTGACGTGAGAAGGCGGTCAGACAACGGTGAGGATGTCAGGGCCATCCTCGGTGATAGCCACGGTATGTTCAAAGTGGGCGGTCAGGCTACCATCGGCGGAAACCACCGTCCACTTGTCGGGCAAGACGCGGGTCTTGGGGGTGCCGACCAACACCATGGGTTCCAGGGCAATGACCATGCCCACCCGCAGCATCACACCGCGACCGGGGGTGCCGTAGTTGGGCACCGAGGGGCCTTCGTGCATTTCGCGCCCTACGCCGTGGCCGGTGTATTCGCGGGTCACATGATAGCCGTGGGATTCCACATAGCGTTGAATTGCCGCGGAGACATCCCCAACGCGGTTGCCCGGGCGCATCTGTTCGATGCCGATGTAAAGCGCCCGCTCCGTCACCTCTAACAACCGCTGGGCTTCAGGAGAGATTGCTCCTATGCCCATGGTGAACGCCGAATCTCCAACGTATCCTTTGTAAACCGTACCGCAGTCGATGGAGACAATGTCTCCTTCGCGCAGTTTGCGCCGCTTGCTGGGAATGCCATGCACCAGTTCGTCGTTGATGCTCACCGTGATGGTCGCCGGGTAGGGATACGGCCCCGGGTAGCCCTTGAAGGCGGGGGTAGCGCCGTGGCTGCGGATGACTTCTTCAGCCACCGCATCCAGTTCGGCGGTGGTCACGCCCGGACGGGCGGCTTCCCGCACGGCCTGCAGGGCAAGGGCATTGATGCGCCCGGCTTCCCGCATAATTTCGATTTCACGCGGGCTCTTGAGCACGATCTGGCGGTCCCAGCTCATACGCGCTTTGCTTCCTCCGGCAATGCAGCCCACAGTGCCTCGGTGACCTGGTCGATGGGCTGCGTGCCGTCGATTTCGACCAGCAAGCCGCGTTGCCGGTAATAAGCAACCAGCGGCATGGTTTGTTCCAGATACACCCGAATGCGGTTGCGCACCACTTCGGGTTTGTCGTCTTCCCGCTGATACAGTTCCGAGCCGTCGTAATCACACACGCCCGGCACTTTCGGCGGGTTGAACTTCTTGTGGAAAATGTGCCCCTGGGCCTTGCAAATCAGCCGGCCGGAAAGGCGCTCCACGAGTTCGTCTTCCGGCACCGCGATAAACGGCACCACACCCACTTTGCCGCCCAGGTCGGCCAGCATGGCATCGAGGGCTTCGGCCTGGGCTGGAGTGCGCGGGAAGCCATCGAGGATGGCCCCCCGGGCGCAGTCGGGGCGGGAAAGGCGCTCTCGAATCATGGCGATGGTCACATCGTCGGGCACGAGGTCGCCTTTTTCCATGTATTGCTGCGCCATTTTGCCGAGTTCTGTCTGGTTTTTCAGGTTCTCGCGAAAGATATCGCCCGAAGAAATGTGCGGCAGACCGGTTTTTTGGGCCAAAATCTTGGCCTGGGTGCCTTTGCCTGCGCCCGGCGCACCCAGCAGCACAATGAACACCGACACGGCAAACCTCCAGGGTCAGAAGGCGGTCGGCCAGCAGCCGACCCGAGATGCGCTAACGCACGAGGAGCGTATCCGTGTAGCCGTGCAGCCGCAGTTCGGCATCGATGAAGAAGAAGATGTCGCGCACCACACCGACCACGATCAGCAACCCGGCCGAGGAAATCAGCAACAAGCCCGAGCGGCCTGCCGCCGCCAGCCCCGGCACCAACAGGGTCAGCAAGTAAGGCAACACAGCCACGAAGCCCAGGAAAAGCGCACCCGGCAGCGTAATGCGACGCAGCACGCTCATCAGGTATTGCTGGGTGCGTTCCCCAGGCGGCACACCCGGAATTTTCGCGCCTGAGCGTTTCAACTGCTCACCGTAGTTCTGCTGCATGAAGAGCACATCGGTGTAGAAGAAGGTGAACAGCACCACCATCAGGAAATAAGTAAACCAGTACCACGGGCTGGTTGGCGCGAATACCCGCTGCATGGTCACCGCCAGGCTGGAAACCCACGCCGTACCCGACTTCAGGAAGAAGCCCGACAAAATGCCCGGCAACGCCAAAAGCGACTGAGCGAAAATCAAGGGAATCATGCCCGCCAGGTTGACCATCAGCGGGAAGGTGCCCTTGACCGGCATGGACATACGGGTGCCGATGCGCCGACCGGGGTACATGACCGGCACATTGCGCCGCCCCTGTTGCACGAACACAATCAGGAAGATGGTCGCCACGGTGACGACGACCGAAATGGCCAGGTAAGCCCAACGGTGTTGCGCGTCACTCATCAAGCGGGCGAAGTTGAAGGGCATTCGGGCTACAATGCCGGCGAAGATGATGAGGGAAAGCCCCTGGTTCCGCAAGCCGTATTCGGAAATCAGTTCGCCCAGCCAGATGGCGAACATGGTGCCCGCAGTCATGGCGACGATGACCGTAATGGTAGGAATCAGGTCGGCGCCGCTCCAGCCAAAGTGCCGCAGCACCGGCCGCCCCCCGGCAAAGGCCGAGAAGAGGCTGATCTGCCCCAGAGCCTGCAAGGCCGCCATCGGGATGGAGAGGATGTAAGTCCAGCGTTCCATCCACTTCTGGCCTTCTCGCGGGTCTTCATCCATACGGGCTTTCCACGAAGGGATGATGGGGACCAGAATTTGCAGAATAATCTGCGCGGTGATGTAGGGGTACACCCCCATCGCGAGCACCGAAAACTGCGAGACCGTGCCGCCCGAAAGCAGGTCGAGCAGGCCCACGAAAGCGCCTTGCGAGCCGCCCGCGTTGAGGATGCTCTTCAGCACAGCATGGTTCACACCCGGCACGGGCACGTGGGCCGCGAGGCGGTAGAGCAGCAAAATGCCCATGGTGATGAGCAGTTTGCGGCGCAGGTCAGGGGCCATCCAGAGGTAGCGCCAAGCCGATCGTTTCATGCAAGGCTCCTTCGGTCAAGGGTCGCCCAGGGGCTTAGGAAGCGATAATTTCCACCGAGCCGCCTGCGGCCTCAATTTTGGCCCGGGCGCTCTTGCTCACGCGGTGGGCTTTGACTTTGAGGGGCACCGTAATTTCACCTCGCCCCAAAATCACCACGGGGTTCTTGGGCTTGTTGAGGAAGCCCTTTTCGGCCAAGACCTCGGGGGTAATTTCGCTGCCCGCGGGGAAATCGGCCAGGCGCTCCAGGTTCACCTCGTTGTATTCCACGCGGTTGATGGGGGTAAAGCCGCGTTTGAACGGCAGGCGACGGAAGAACGGCAGGTTGCCGCCCTGATGATACAGGCGGGTGCCGCCGCCCGCGCGCGCGCCCTGGCCCTTGGTGCCACGCCCGGCAGTTTTGCCCTGCCCGGCGGCGATGCCCCGGCCCACGCGCTTGCGGTTCCGCTTCGCACCGCGGTTGGGTCGCAATTCATGCAGTTTCATGGTTACGCACTCTCCTCCACACGGACGAGGTGGCGCACCTTCGCCACCATCCCCCGAATGACAGGGTTGTCTTCGTGTTCCACAGTCTGGTGCATGCGGCGCAAACCTAACGCCCGCAAAGTGCCTTTCTGGCGTTTGTTGTAGCCAATCGGGCTTTTCACCAGGGTAATGCGCAAGGTTTTCTGTTTAGCCATGGCGCTTCCTCCGGTCCCAGAAGGGCAGCACCTCTTCGGGTTTCTTGCCGCGCACTTTGGCCACCTCTTCCACCGATTTGAGTTGCTCCAACGCTTGCATGGTGGCCTTGACCACGTTGAGCAGGTTGTTGCTGCCCAAAGACTTGGTGAGGATGTCGCGCACGCCTACGGCTTCCAGCACGGCGCGCACGCCGCCACCGGCAATCACACCCGTACCGGGGGAAGCCGGTTTCAACAGCACCCGGGCACCGCCCACTTCGCCGATGACCTCATGAGGAATGGTGGTGTCGTAAAGGTTGATTTTCTTGAGGTTACGGCGGGCGCGCTCGGAAGCCTTCCGCACCGCATCGGGCACGGCGCCAGCCTTGCCGATGCCAATGCCCACCCGGCCGCGGTGGTCGCCGACCACAACCGTCGCGCGGAAGGTAAACCGCCGACCGCCCTTGACCACTTTCGCCACGCGGGCAATTTCAACGGTGCGCTCTTCCAGTTCGTCTTCTGCCTGTGCAGCAGGTTGATACTGAGCCATAACGTTCTCCTCGCCTTAGAATTCCAGGCCGCCTTCGCGGGCACCGTCGGCCAGGGCTT
>CAYYRG010000038.1:0-10695 GCA_964474015.1 uncultured Anaerolineaceae bacterium
CCCTCACTTTGTGGTATAATCACCGCCGCTGACTTGACCAGACGACGGCTGCGGCTATCGTCTTGGAGACTTGCACAAAAGGAGATGCATGGTCATGGATAAAGCCGAAAAAACCGAAGTCATCCAATCGTTCCACCGTCATGAAAAAGATACGGGTTCCCCTGAGGTGCAGATTGCCATCCTCACCACCCGCATCAAGCAGCTCACGGAGCACCTGAAGGTGCACAAGCACGACGAATCTTCCCGCCGGGGGCTGTTGAAGATGGTGGGGCGGCGGCGACGCCTGCTCAACTACCTGCGCCGCACCAATTACCCCCGCTATCTGGAACTCACCGAGCGGTTGGGTATTCGCCGCAAGTGAGCGGGAAGGCATCCGCGCGTAGGCGCTTCCGACGCCTACGCGTTTTTTGTGTCGTGCTGTCATTGTGATTCAGGGGGATGCCACGCCTTGTCCGGCTTCCCCTTGTTGTAAAACCCTTTTACCTGCCCGCCGGTTGGGAATTGGAGCCTGCGGCCAACGCTGTTGGCCATAGATTCCAGTCCCTGACCGGACGGGCGACCTATGGAGGTCCTATGAAACCCGAAAACCACCGTTACGAAACCGTGGTTGGCGACAAAACCGTCGTCATCGAAACCGGCAGGCTGGCCATGCAGGCCAACGGCGCCGTCACCGTCCGCCTGGGCGACACCATGGTGTTCGCCGCAGCCACCATGAGCAAAGAAGCCCGCGAGGGCATCGACTTCTTCCCCCTACGGGTGGACTACGAAGAGCGCATGTATGCCGGCGGACGCATTCCCGGCTCGTTCTTCCGCCGTGAAGGCCGCCCTTCCGAGGAAGCCACCCTCACCGCGCGCCTGGTCGACCGCCCGCTGCGCCCCCTTTTCCCCAAAGACCTGCGCAACGACGTTCAGGTCGTGCTCTATTCCATCTCTGCCGACGAAGAAAACCCCATCGACATCTTAGCCATCAACGCGGCCTCGGCGGCGCTGATGATTTCCGATATTCCCTGGGATGGGCCGGTGGGCGCGGTGCGCATTGGGCGCATCGACGGCGAGTTCGTGGTCAACCCCACCTTCCCCGAACTGGAGAAATCCGACCTTGACCTGCGCATCGCGGGCACCCGAGACGCCATTCTGATGGTGGAAGCCGGTGCAAACGAAGTGCCTGAAGAGGTCATGGTCGAGGCCCTGGCCTTTGGGCATCAGGCGCTGCAGCCGATGATCGACATCCAGGAAAAGATGGCCGCCGAACTGGGCAAGCCCAAGCGCGCCTACACGCCCTTTGTGGTGGAAGAAAGCCTGGCCGACCAGATCGAGAGCATGGTGGCCGACCGCATTCGGCAACTGCTGGAAACCCCGCACACCAAAGCCGAGTTCAACGACGGCATCGACGCCCTCAAGAAAGAGGTGCTGGAAGCCCTCGCTGGCGAGGATGCGACGCTGACCTTGCCCGTCAAGGTGGCCTTTGAAGACGTCCTCAAGAAGATCGTGCGCAGCCGCATCCTCAACGAAGGCATTCGCCCTGATGGGCGCGGCACCACCGACATCCGCCCCATCTGGTGCGAAGTGGACATCAGCCCGCGCGCCCACGGCTCGGGCCTGTTCACCCGCGGCGAAACCCAGGTGCTCACCTTAGCCACTTTGGGCACGCCGCGCGAAGCCCAGGAAATCGACGGCCTTACCCCCACCGAAAGCAAGCGCTACATCCACCATTACAACTTCCCGCCCTTCTCGGTGGGCGAAGTGCGCCCGATGCGCGGCGCTTCCCGCCGTGAAATCGGCCACGGGGCGCTGGCCGAGCGGGCCTTGCTGCCGGTCATCCCCTCGGAAGAGGAATTCCCCTACACCCTGCGCCTGGTCTCCGAGGTGCTTTCTTCCAACGGCTCCACTTCGATGGCCTCGGTGTGTGGCTCGACCCTGGCTCTGATGGACACCGGCGTGCCCATCAAAGCCCCCGTGGCGGGCATTGCGATGGGTCTCATCAAAGAAGGCGAACGCTACGCCGTGCTCACCGACATCCAGGGCATGGAAGACCACCTCGGCGATATGGACTTCAAAGTCGCGGGCACCGAAAAGGGCATCACCGCCTTGCAGATGGACATCAAAATCGCTGGCATCACCAAAGAAATCATGCGCCAGGCATTGGCGCAGGCGCGAGAAGCCCGCCTGTTCATTTTGGGCAAAATGCGGGAAGTCATCCCCGAGCCGCGCCCGCACCTGAAGCCCCATGCGCCGCACATGATTGTGGTGCGCATTCCGGTCGATAAAATCGGCGCAATCATTGGCCCCGGCGGCAAAACCATTCGCGGCCTGCAAGAGGAAACCAACACCAAAATCGACATCATGGAAGATGGCCTGGTTTACATTGCCTCGCCCGACATGGCCGGAGCCACCCAGGCGCGCGAGCGCATCGAGGCGCTGACCGAGACCCCCGAAGTGGGGCGCATCTACACCGGCAAGGTGGTGCGGGTGACCGACTTCGGCGCGTTCGTGGAGATTTTGCCCAACACCGACGGCATGGTGCACATCTCGCAACTGGATACCGAGCCGGTGCGCCGTGTGGAAGACGTGGTGCGGGTGGGCGATGAAATTACCGTGATGGTGACGAATATCGACCCCACTGGCCGCATTCGCCTTTCCCGCCAGGCGGTGCTGGAAGGCTGGACGGTGGAAGAGGCCCAGGCGCACGACAAGCCCAACCGCTCGCGAGGCGGCAGCAACCGCGGCGGGCGGCGCGACAACCGCAACCGTGGCGGCGGGCGCGACCGCGGTCGCGGGCGACATTGAGGTTGCCTGGCGGCGAAACAGGTGTGTAACCCAACAAGGGCGCAGACGACACGGTCTGCGCCCTTGTTGCTTTTTTCTCTCAGGGACGAGCGAGGTCAATCGTCGTAGAGCACGGTGGCCTCGGCATAATAGCGCACGCCCTTGGCAGCCAGCCGCTCTTGCAGCCAGGCGCGCAGGCGGGCGCGCTTTTCTTCCAGGCTGATGGGCGCGGCCAGTTCCTCCAGCGAATAGTTCACCCGCAGCGCGCGCGGCGAGACGATGAAGCGCGTGATGCCCGGCGGCAGCAAGTGCCCTTCTGAAACCAGCCGCTGCACCTGTTTGACCTTGAACGGTGGGAAAATGACCACCCCGCTGATTTCAGGGTACAGCGTTTTGAGCACCTGGGCGTCGTGTTCGCTCGTGCGGTCCAGCGCGGCGCGCTGCTGGTAACTTTGCACGGCGGCGTTGAGGGTGGCGATGGTCGCGATTTCGTCGTCTTCAGGGGGAGCGGAAAACACCCGCCCATCGGGGAGGCTGACCACCAGCATCAGTTTGCGCTCGTGGAGCGCGGCCACGCTGAGGGCCAATGAAACGGAAGGCCGCAGGCGCGGCAC
This sequence comes from uncultured Anaerolineaceae bacterium, assembly GCA_964474015.1. Classification (GTDB taxonomy): domain Bacteria; phylum Chloroflexota; class Anaerolineae; order Anaerolineales; family DRMV01; genus DRMV01. Next base: position 3,381 of record CAYYRG010000038.1, read on the forward strand.
GGCTTCCTGCAGACCGAGCAGCAGGCTTTCGGGCCGCAGCCCCCAGACGACATGGTTCCACGTGCGCAGGGCCAGCCCTGGGGCATTGGGTTCGACCACCTGCACGATGATGTGGGGGATGCCCAGCAGGCGCACCGCGGTGACGCGATTGGTGCCGTCTAAAATCATATAGCGGTGGCTGCCATCGCAGAAAGGCATCACGATGGGCGGGTTCTTCAGCACGCCGGCCGTGCGCAATTTTTCCATCAACGGGCGGGCGCGTTGTTCGTCGTAATATTCATGCGGAAAGATGTTCTCGACGGGCAAAATGTCTAACGTTGGCAGGTTGTTTTCCACGGCGTTCTCCTCGAAGCCAGAATTAAGGGCACGCGTTTTGCAGGTGCTGCTGAAAAGTGCGGCTGAAAACGTGCCGTCCTGAACCGTCGCAGGCAGCGCGGAAGAAAAGGTCATCGGTGGCGGGGGCGTGGGCCACGGCCTGCAGGGCCTGCAGAGAAGGGTTGCCGATGGGGGTTGGCGGCAGGCCGGCGTGGCGGTAGGTATTGTAAGGAGAATTGACCTTCAAGTCGGCAGTGCTGAGGGGGGCAGGCCACCAGTTACCGGCGTGCCCCAGGGCATATTGCACGGTCGGGTCGGCCTCCAGCGGCATGGCGCGGCGCAGGCGGTTCAGATACACGGCCGCGATGTGGGGCATTTCATCGGGGTGGCGGGTTTCCCGCTGCACGATGGAAGCCAGCGTCAGCGCCTGATATGGCGTTAGCCCTTCGGCGCGCACGGCCTGTTGCCAGGCGGGGCTCAGCCATTGGGCCATGCGGTGCAGCATGGCTGCGACCGTGTCGGCTGGGGTGGTGTCGCGCGGGAAAGTGTAGCGACCGGGCGCCAGGAAGCCTTCCAGCGAGGCGCGGGGTGGGGCGGCGATGGGCAGGTCGGTGTTGGCTGCGCGGGCAGTGGCTTGCAGGAACGCCGTTGGGGTGAAGGCCAGCCCGCTGGAAGGCACCGCGGCGGCGATCTCTTCCCGCCGCCAGCCGGGAAGCACCACCAGCACGGCGTCCTGGGGCGGGGTTTCCCGCAGGCGGGCGGCCAGGGCAATCGGCGCAAGCGGTTCGCTCAGCCGAAAGGTGCCTGCTTTCAGGTCGGTATCCCAGCCTTTGTAGCGCACGTAGGCGAGAAAGGCGCTGGCGTTGGGAATCAGCCCGTCGTTGCGCAGAGATTGGGCGATGGCGGCGGCGTTTTCCCCAGGGGCAATTTCGATTGTGGCGCCGGCGGTTGCAGGAACAGGCGTCAGCAGGGCGTTTTGTGCCGCGACCACGATATGGCTCAACCGCCATGTGGTCAGCAAGCCCAATTCCCTTGCCGGTGGGCCAAAGCGTGCCTTCGCCTGGTGCAGTTCGGACGACACGCGCCATCCTACCCCCACCAGCGCCACCACGGCCACCAGCGTGAGCAGACACCCGAAGCGTTTCATCGCGTGTTGTCAAGCGGCGCGCCAGCATCGAGGTAGCTCTGCAGAATCACGGTGGCTGCCACGGCGTCGGGGCGTCGCTGTCGGCGGCGCGCCGTGCCCATCATTTTCCACGCTTCCAGGGCTTTTTGGGTGCTGCCGGTTTCATCCCACAAGATGACGGGCACACGGCTGGCCTCTTTCAGGGCCGCTGCCAGGTTGGCCGCGCGTCGGGCTTGCAGCGTGGTCGGGTGGCCGTGGGCATCCGTGGCCTGGCCGACCACAATGCGCTCGACGCCGTGCTCGGCTGCAATGCGGGCGATGGTTTGGGCATCGGCTTCGCGGGCGCGGTGTCGCAAGACGGTAAGGGGGCCGGCGATGGTGCCCGTGGGGTCGGAAATCGCCAGGCCGATGAATTTTTCGCCGGGGTCGATGGCTAAGATACGCATAGGAGCTCGGAAAACAGGTTTTGGGTTTCAGGGTGTGGCCGTGGCGCGCACCTGGATGCGAAAGGGAAGCCAGGTCACCCATGGCCACCAGGACGGCCAGAGAGAGACTTCCGGCGGCGCAGCCAGCGGCAGGGCTTGCTGCAACCGTTGGGCGGCGGCGTTTGGAGAGCGTCCGCGGGCCAGGCGGCGGGCTGCGCCCTGGTCGAGCGGGGCGATGAACGTGCCCCGAACACGCAAATGCCAGGCGTAGCGGTCGTTGCCCTGGGGCGTGATTTCCCCGGTTTTTACCTGAATGCTGGAAGGCGCCAGGGTCATGCCGTGGGGCGTCTGGGCTGCCAGGACGCTGCGCGCCAGCGCCTCCGCATCGCGGGGGTCGACGACCAGGGCACGAAAGCGTACCCGCAGGGTGAGGCGCAACGTGTTGGCCGGGGCGCGCTGGGACGGGTCGAAGGTGCGCTCCAGGTCGGCAGCGGGTTGCAGCGAGGGGAGCACAATCCAGGCGTGGGGAAACTTCCTTTCCAGGACGGCCAGGGCCTGGGTCGCCAGTTGTGCCCGCAGCGTGGCTTCCAGACGGCGGTAGTCGTCGGGCGCCGGCGCGGGAACGCTCGTGTCACGCCCCCCTGCAGCGGGCAGAGGGTTGTCGGCGGTGACCTGGAAGGCCAGGGGGCCTTCCAGAAAGCCGAGGTCGTGTGCCGGGCGGTTGGCGGCGCGGCCGCGCGCGATGGAGGTGGCGCTGACTTCGGCTGTGGTGCCGGGCCCGGGGGGCACCTGTGCGCTTTCAGTGGTGGTGAAGACAATGCTGCCAGTGCGGCTGTGGATGCGTGTGCCTGCCGGGATGTTCACAGCCTGAGCGGTCAGGTTGGTGAAGGTCAGGGCCACATGTGCCGGGGTTTGGGGCAGGCGGCTGATGCCGCTGACGGCTTGCATGGCGCTGTCGCCGACGGTGACCGTTTCCCAGCGGGCCGGCAGGTGGTTGGGGGGCGAGGACATGGCATAGGTTGGGCTGACCAGTGCGGTGAGGGTCAGGGTGCGGCTGGTATGGATGGGCCTCAGGGTCAGGCGCGCGCCGGGGAGGATGAAAGCGGCCAACAGCAGCACGGCCATCACCCCCGCAGTGAAAACGCCCCACCGTTGCAGGGGGGTCAGGCGGCTCCACGGCTGGGGGCGGTGGGCCCATGCCTGCAGGGTGTATAAATCGGCGTGGCGTCGTCGCTTTGGAAGGCGCACCCGCCGCCAGCGCCACGCTTTGCGCATCGCCGTCTTGCGGTCGGGGAACACCGGAATGCCTGCCGCTTCGGCTTCGCGCCGCGGCCCGCGTGATCGGGTGATGAGGGCGATTTGCGTGCCCAGCGCGTCGGCGGCGCGGCGCAGGCGCACGAAATCTAACGTGCGTTGCACGGCGCAGCCCTGTTGGGGCCACAGCAACAGCGCCCGCGGCGACTTGGCCCAGGCAATTTTGTCTTGCAGGGCGGCGAGGTCGTCCAGCGGGTCGACGGGAATGAGCGCAGTTTTCATGGTGCTGGGGGAATTATAGCATCAAGCCGTATGGGGAGGAAGTCAGGCTTGATATCTTTTTTGTCAGCCCGGCCCCTGGCCACACGTGGGGGTGGGGCGGTGAGGTGAGGATTTCCCCCTTTTCTGTGAGGCGCCCGCGAGCGCGCCGCAGGTGCGTGTTCGCGGGGACGGCAGGTGGTCAGATCACCAGGGTGGCCATGTCAAGGCCAAACAGCGCGACCACATCGCCGTCGTTCATGGTCACGCAGAGTTCCCAGTTGTGGCAGTTTTCGCAATATTGCTGGTAGCCCAGGTGATCGGCCATAGCGTTTTTGGTGGTCAGCAACTGGTTGTTGAGGAAGATGGTGTAAAGATCGTCTTTGCTAACCCCAATGCGTTGCAGCACGTTTTCCAGGGTTTCCCCCACGGGCACTTCCATCTCGATGACGCCGCGCGTGCCGATTTCGCGGGTCAGGGGCAGGCGTTTGCGTAACTTGCCGTAAATGTTGATCTGGATCCTGGCCATGGGGGTCTTGCTTATTTGCAGGTTGTTGACGTCGTTCATGGTTTTACTCTTTTGCTCCGAGGGTGAGGCGGATGGCGAGGTGTCCGCGAATGGGGTGCTCTCCGTGGGGGATGAGCGCGACAATGGCTTGTGCCCCTTCGCGCTGGGCGAGAAAACTGGCGAAGCGGATATCCGGTTCGCGGTTGGGGAAGGGGTAGTAGGCCGCGATTTTCCAGCCGTGTTGGGGGAGTTCGCGCAGGTAGAAGGCTTGCAAGGCGGCAAGCGGGGCGTCGCCGGCCCAGGCTTCCCAGCCTTGTTCGGCGTTAGTGTCGGCCAGCACGCTTTCCACGGCGGTGGGGCGGTAGTGCGGCGGTAAAGGCACGCCCGCGGCGTTCTGGGCGAGGTCATCGGTGTGGGCCACGAAGCGCAGGCTCTGCACCATGCGGGAAACCGGTGCCTGGAAGGTCGCTTTTTCGTCGATGGGGTGGGTGAGCATCAGGTGCAGGATGATGCCCCCTGCGGCCAGCAGCCCCACCCACAGGCGGCGCTGTTGTTTGGCGGGCATGAGCAATTCCGATTCATAGCCCGCCAGTTTGCCCGCTTTCAGGGGTGAGGCGCCCACTTTTTTGGCCCCTTTCATGATGCTGACGCGGGTGATGTATGCCGTCCAGAGGGGTTCGATGGGGCGCAAATAGGGGTTGAGTTCCGGGCGAATGGCGAAATGGGCGGCTTGCTGCAGATTGTTTGGGTTCAATTTGTCTTCGTCGGGCCCGAAGGCGGTGACTTCGCCCTGTTCTGCCCAGACCCAGCCGTCGGGGTAGTCGAGGGCATAACCCCAAAGCGGATGCACGAAGGTGGGCATGTCAACCACCTCCCACCGCAGGGATGTAGGCTATCCGATCGCCGTCGGCGAGCTTTTCGTCGGGCTCGACCTGGAGACCGTTGCGCATGATGATTTTGACCTCGTCCAGAGGAATGCCCAGCCGCTGGGCCAGATCGCCAGCCGTGGTGCCTGCTGGAATTTCCACGGTTTTGGCTTCTCCGATGCCCAGGTCGGGCAGGTAGGGTCTCAAGGTGGCGAAGACACGGACTGCAACTTGCATATGACCTCGCTTTGTCCTGATGGGCAGTAGGGGCAAGTCCACGACTTGCCCCTACTTTGTGACATGCGCTGGCGATGAAGGGGGGAGTTAGCCTTCGTGGACCCAGGCGTAGACTTTGTCCAGTTCTTCGTCGGGCACGTCCCACACGACGTTGTGGGGGGGCAGTTTTTCGTAGCGCATGAATTCGGGCAGGCGGTCGTCGGCGCTGGTGAAGCCGGCGCGTTCGTTGAACAGGCGCTCTTTCTTGAGAATTTCCTTGCCGATTTCCACGACATCCATACTTTCAGGGTCCCACCCCATAACGCCGGCGACGCTTTCGACCATGCCTTCGAAGCCTTCCTTGATGTCGAGAATGGGGAAGGCGATGAAAAGGCAGTAACCGCTGCTGTCGATGAAGGCGGTGGTAGCCTGGAAGGCCAGGGAGAGATCGGCTTTCCCTTCGTAGGTCATCGGGTCAACCTTGCCGCCCACACCGGCGATTTCGGGGGCAATGGTGTAGCCCGAGGTATGGTCTGCGCCCATGGTGCTGGTGGCGTAGGTAAAGCCGATGCCTTTGATGGCGCGCGGCTCGTAGGCCGGCATGGATTGTCCCTTCACGGTGGGGATGCGGTGGACGCCGAAGATCTTGGCGGTGGCTTCCACGCCGTTGGAAAGGATGCGTCCCAGCGGGGTGCCTTTGGCGATTTCGTCGAACAGCGCCAGCGCGCCTTCCTTGTCGCCAAATTCGAGCAGCCCGGCTTCCATCGCGATGGCGATGGTGTTGCCCATCTCGATGGTGTCGAGGCCCAGGTCGTTGCAGGCTTTGGTCATCTTGGCGACGAAGTCGAGGTCGTCGATGCCGCAGTTCGCGCCGAGGGCAAAAGCGGTTTCGTATTCGATGGGGGAAGCAATGATGGTGCCGTCGGGGCCGGGGTAGATGTTGGAGCACTGGATGACGCAGCCAGGGTGGCAGGCGTGGCCGGTCATGCCGGCTTTGCGCTGGGCGACCATTTCGGCGATCATTTCACCCGAAATCTTGGCTGCGCCCTCGAACTGGCCGCTGGAGAAGTTGCGGGTGGGCAGGCCGCCGGCTTCGTTGATGATGTTCATCAACACGTCGGTGCCGTAGGCGTTCAACCCCCCGTTTTTCTTGGTCAGGTCGTGTGCCATGATGGCGTTGGTGAGTTTCTTGCGGCCTTTCTTGAAGAGGTCCATGTTCTTGATTTCCACGCCGGGGCCGCCTTTGTCGTCGATGACGATGGCTTTGACGCGGCGGGCGCCCATCACAGCGCCCAGGCCGCCGCGGCCAGCGTAGCGACCAGGGTTGTTTTCGGGGTCGTTCACCGAGATGCCCGCATTGGCCGAAAGCCGCTCACCCACCGGCCCGATGCCGATGACCGCGGGTTTGTGGTCGTAGCGTTCCCACATGATGCGGTCGACTTCTTCCATGCCTTTGCCCAGCAGGTCAGAGGCATCTTCGAACTTCACGCCGTCTTTGTTGATGAAGATGGTGTACCATTTGCCGTCTTTGGGCTGGCCTTCCAAAATGATGGCAGCGATGCCCAGGCGAGCAATTTTTTGACTGGAAAGCCCGCCCGAGTTGGCCTCTTTGATGGTGCCGGTGAGAGGGCTTTTGCCGCCAAAGGAGGTGCGCCCACTGCTCGGCGCGGCGGGGGTGCCAGATACCCACCCTGGGGCAATGACCAGTTTGTTGTTGGGCCCTAAGGGGTGACAGGTGGGGTCGACTTCGTCGAACACGATGGACGAGGTCAGCCCGCGTCCAGCCCACTTGGCCCACTTCTCGGGAAGGTCCTCATAAGTGGCGCTGAGGTCGGTCATGTTGATGCGAAGGATTTTGCGAGTCATAGGTACCTCCAAGAGAAAAAGGGAAACGAAACGAATAGGCTATTTTGCCTCTTGTGGCCGGTGTCTGAGGTAGTCGTGGTTTCGGGTGTAGGCTGCCAGTTTGGGCGACATAGGGGCGCCCCCACGGTAGTGATAAGGCCAGACGTAATCGGCAGCAAAAATCCCCACATGGTCGCCGTCGTGCACGGGGTCATCGAGCGAGAGGTGCAACCCTGGCAGGTCGTGAAGCACGGCATTGATGAACACCAGGCCGGTTTCCTCAGGTGGGATGTTGAAACGCGCCAGCAGTGCTCGCACGGTGGTTGTGCCTTCCAGGGGAAGGGTGAGGGTAGCGATGTGTTTCCCGCCGGCGCGTCGCGCTATGGTACCGTAAAGGTGAAGAGAAATGGACATGCAAGCCCCGTAAGCGTGGAAGGATTGCTACTTTCATTGTACTATGGAATTGTAAAGGATGGGGGGACTTGTGGAATTTTGCCTCATA
>CAYYRG010000039.1:0-10512 GCA_964474015.1 uncultured Anaerolineaceae bacterium
CCCTCGCCAGCGCCAGCGCCCCCAACAGACCGGCGTCGTCGCCCAAGGCGGCGGTGGTGAGGGTAAGGCCGTCGAGGTAAGCGGGGTGCATCACGGCGGCGCGCAGGGCGGCTTCCATAGGGCTGAGGAAAACCTCCCCGGCCTGCACCACGCCGCCACCCAAAATCACGATGCTGGGGTTGAAAATGTGCAGGAAACCCGCCAACGCCCGCCCCAAATGCCCCGCCGCCTCGGCCAGGATGCGGCGGGCGAGCGCGTCGCCGGCGTGGGCTGCGCGCGCAACGTCGGCAGCGGTGGGCGGGGCAGCCAGGCTGGCGAGGGATGAGACCTCCCCGGCGGCCAGCGCCTCGCGGGCGGCGCGGGCGATGGCCGTGCCCGAGGCTACGGCTTCCAGGTGTCCCCGCTGACCGCAGCCACACAGCGGGCCATCAGGCAGGATGGGTATATGCCCCAATTCCCCCGCCAGGCCGTGCGCGCCGTGCAGCAGACGGTCGTTCACGATCACGCCCGCGCCGATGCCAGTGCTCACGGTGAGGTAAAGCACGTCGTGATGCCCCTGAGCCGCGCCGTAGCGCCATTCACCCAGGGCGGCCAGGTTGGCGTCGTTGTCCACCGCTACGGGCACGCCCAGGGCCTGCTGCAGATAAGCGGCCAAGGGAAAATCGCGCCAGGCCGGGATGTTGGGGGTGGCAAGGATGACCCCGCGGGACGGGTCGAGCGGCCCCGGCGAAGCCACGCCGATGCCCAGCACCTCTCCGTCGGTCGGCCAGAGTTCCCGCAGCAACGCGACCAGCGCCGCTTCGGGGCGCCCTGCGCGGGGGGTGCGGATGCGTTCCCGCCGCGCAGGGGTGGTTTCCCCCAGGGGGAACACCGCCGCGCGCAGCCATGTGCCGCCGACATCTACCGCCAAATGATACTTCATGCCCGCAAGTATAGCACACGTAGGGTATACTAAAATTGAGCATTTTTGAGACTTCCCGCAAGCGAGGAGAGACCCCAGGTGCAACCCGAACGCATTGGCCGCTACGAAATTCTGGAGATGTTGGGACGCGGGGGGCAGGCCGTGGTGTACCGCGCTTATGACCCCACCATGCAGCGCGAGGTCGCTCTGAAAGTGCTCACCACCTCTGCCGCCGTCGACGAGAAAGCCCGCCAACGTTTCGAGCGAGAAGCCCACACCATCGCGGCGCTGGAACACCCCAACATTGTGCCAGTTTACGACTTCGGCGCTTACGACGATGGCCTTTACATCGTCATGCGGCTGATGAAAGGCGGCACCTTAGCCGACCGGTTGGCGCGGGGCCCGCTCAACCCCGCCGAGGCTCTGGAAGTGGTGCGTCCCGTGGCCGCCGCGCTGGACGCCGCCCACAAACGAGGCATCGTACATCGCGACATCAAGCCCGGCAACATCCTCTTTGACGAATATGGCACGGCCTATCTCTCGGACTTCGGCATCGCCCGCCTGGGCAACGCCACCGCCTCGCTGACAGGGTCGCTCATCCTGGGCACGCCCTATTACATGAGCCCTGAGCAAATTCAAGGGAAAGTGCCCCTTGATGGGCGCTCCGACGTCTACGCGCTGGGGGCGCTGCTCTTTCAGATGCTGACCGGCCACGTGCCTTACGAAGGCGAGACCCCCGCCCAGGCGCTGGTCAAGCATCTCCAGGCGCCGATTCCCCGCCTGGCCGATTACCGCCCGGCGTTGCCGGAAGCCTACCAGGCGGTCATCGACAGGGCCATGGCAAAGGATCGCGAGGCGCGCTACCCCACCGCGGGGGCGCTGGCCGCCGACCTGGAAGCCGCGGTCTCCGGCCACCCCCTGGCCAGCGCGCCAACGCTGGCCATCACCCCGCCCCCTGACGAAGGCCGCGGAGGAAGCCGCCTTCCCCGGTGGGCATGGGCTGCCGCTGCACTGGCGCTGGTGGCTCTGATCGGGGCAGGCTGGGCCTTGTGGAGCCGAAGCGCAAGCCCCTCACCCACCGCTTTCCCCACGGCCTCTCCCATGCCCACCACGACGCAGCCCCGCCTTCCCGCTGCGGCAGCGGCCACCACGGTGGCGCCCACGCCTTCCCCGCCACCTGCAGCCACGCCCACTCTCGCGCCTTCCCCCACCCTGCCTCCAACGCCCACCATGACCCCTGCCCCCTCGCCAACCCCCGCTTTCGGCGGCAAGGTGCTCGGTGGAGCCGATATGCTGGCCGTGCTTTCCGACGGCGATTTGTGGTTCGTTTCGCTCGACGGGCACGCCAAACGCATCACCACCGACGGCGGCGACAAACACGGGTTGGAATGGCTTTCGCACGACCGTCTGCTTTACCTCAATGGGAAGTGCGTCTTCACCCTCACGACGACCGACCCTACCCCCCAACCCCTGGTGTGCTTTCGCAACACCGATTCGCTGGATGCCTTCCGCATTTCGCCCGACGGCCAACGCGTGGCCATTGTGCTGGATAACAAACTCTACATCGCCAAATACGACCTCAAAGCCCTGAGCGATTACCGCGACCCCGACCTGCTGCCCCAAATGCCGGGCTTTTGCGCCCGCTTCGTGGCCGATACCATCCACGAAGTGCGCTGGTCTGCCAACGGGTCACGGCTGGCGGCGCTGGTCACGGTGCCCATCGGCGGCGGGCGCGCCGGCGACCAGATTGAAATCCTCAACCCGGTCTGCGGGCAGGGCATCTACCGCCAGCACACCTTCCCGGGCAACCGCTTCCCCATGCGCACCTATAACCAGGTGCCGCGCATTACCGCTTTCGATTGGGATGGCGACAAACAGTTCGTCTTCACCCTCTACTGGCGCAACCTCAGTTTCGGCGATATGTACCTTTACAGCCGCGGCACTTATACGGGCGAGCGCATCCAACCCATCCAAACCAGCGATTGCTGCTACGCTGCCCCCGCATGGAGCCCTGACGGCACTTACCTCTCGTTCTTCTTCCAGGATATCAACGACCCGCAAGGCAAGATCTTCCTCTACGACATTCCAGCAGGTACGCTGGGGGCAGGGGTCAATTACACACCGCTGCCTCTCGACGCGCCAGTATTCACCGCCTCTCGCACCTATCTGGAAGCCGCCCCTCGGCCCGCGCCCTAAAGTGGGGCGCAGCCAGCGCTGGGCTGCCTGCGGCCCTAAGGCGGAACTTTTGGCCTCATGCCAGCGTCTGAACCAGCAGAACGCCACCCACGAGCCTTCCCCCAGGAGGAGAAAATGAACCGCTACAAACGACTTTTAAGCCTGGCGTTGCTGCTGACGCTGCTCGGCGCACTGCTGGCAGGCTGCGCGCAGCAAAAAGCCCCCCTGCCCGAAGCCCTTGGGCGCGGGATGACTGCAAACGATGCTGCCCCCCTCGAGATGCCAGCCGACGCTGCCCCCGCCAAGAGCGCGGCTTTCCAAGACGCCGCCCCCGACGTTGCCGCCCGACTGGTCATCCGCAACGCCAATATGGAAATTGTCGTGGACGACCCCGCGCAGGCCGCCGACGCCATCGCCAAAATGGCCGCGGATATGGGTGGCTTTGTGGTGACTTCAAAAGTGTACGAAAACACCACCGCCAGCGGCGTGCAGTTGCCTTATGGCTCGGTCACGGTGCGGGTGCCCGCGGAAAAATTTCAGGCGGCCATTGAGCAGATCGAAGCCCTGGCCGTGCGGGTAGAACGCAAAGACATCACCGGCAAAGACGTCACCGAAGAATATGTGGATCTGCAAGCCCGCCTCAAAAATCTGGAAGCCGCCCGCGATGAGTTGCAGCGGCTGATGCGCGACGCCACCAACACCGAAGATGTCCTGGCCGTCTATCGCGAACTGACGCAGGTACAGGGCGAAATTGAGCAGGTGAAAGGGCGCATCAAATATCTGAAGACCTCGGCAGCGATGTCGGCCATTTCGGTGCAGTTGACCCCCAGCGCAGCAGCCAAAACCGTCAGCATTGGCGGTTGGCACCCCAGCGGCGTGGCCAAAGATGCGCTGGTCATGCTGGTGCGCACCCTGCGTGGCCTGCTCAACCTGGTCATCTGGGTGGTCATCTACCTCATTCCCACCTTCCTCGCGTTGGGCATCGTGTTTGGCCTGCCGACCTGGGTCTTCTACCGGCTGGCGCGCCGCTGGTGGCGCAAGCGCCAGACCTCCCAGCGGCAGCCCTCAACGCCAGCAGCCACTTCACCGCCCGGCGAGAATGCCTGACCTTCTCACCCCAACCATCAAAAAAAGCCGCCTCAAGGGGCGGCTTTTAGCGTTCCAAGGGGAAAGCCGGGGGCATCACCCCTTCATCCCGCTGCGGGCGATGCTCTCGGTAAACTGCTTCTGGGTGAGGAAGTAAAGCGCCAAAATGGGCAAGATGGTGATCACCGCGCCGGCCATCTGCAAGTTGAGTTCCGAGCCGGCTTCGTCCACAAACTGGAACAAGCCCACGGCAATTGGCCGCCAGGTCGGTTCGTTGGTCACCAGTAGCGGCCAGGCCAGGGCATTCCACGAACCGATGAACGAAAGCACCATGATGACCATGATGGGCGCTTTGGAAAGGGGCAGCACCACATGCCGCAAAAACTGCCAGTGGCTTGCCCCATCGATTTGCGCCGCGTCGAAAAGGTCGTCGGGGATTTGCGCAAAGAACTGGCGCAACAAGAAAATGCTGAAGACGTTGCCCATGAACGGGATCGTCAGCGCAGGCCAGTTGTTGATCCACTTGATGGGGCTAACCCGCCCCAGCCACGTCACGGTGAGAAAGTTGGGAATCATCAACACCATCCCCGGAATCATCATCGTGCTCAACAGCACCATGAAGATCAAATCTCGTCCCGGAAACTTCATGCGGGCGAAAGCATAGGCTGCCAGGATGCTGAAAAACAGTTCCCCGCCTAAGGTGATGAACGTGATTTCCACCGAGTTGAAGAAATATTCCGAAAAATTGGCTTCCCGCCACGCCACGACGTAATTATGCCACTGGGGCACGTGGGGCAAGAAACGCCCGGAAATGGCTTCCCCCAGGGTCATCAACGAGGTGGAAAGCATCCACAAAAAAGGCACGATGGCGATGATGCCGCCCACGATGAGGATGGTGTAAAGCAACCCGCGCAGCAAACCGCGTCGCAGACGATAGTTGGGAGTGGATTTTTGAGCAACGACACTCATGGGGCACCTCTACTGGTAGAAAACGCGCGAGCCTTGCACCTTGTTGTTGATATAGGTCAGGCTGAGGATGATGGCAAAGAGCACAAAAGCCATGGCCGAAGCGTAGCCGTAGCGGGTGTCGGTGAAGAAAGTGTCGAAAATGACCACGCTAAAAGTGTTGACCGTCTTCAGGGCTTCCGTCTCCCGCATGACGTAGATGTGGTTGAAGGCTTTGAAAGTGCCGATGATGGCAATGAGCGAGAGGAAGTAGGTCGTCGGCGAGAGCAACGGCAAAGTGATGTGGCGGAAAATCTGCCACCGGCTGGCGCCATCGATTTCAGCAGCCTCGTTGATTTCGTTAGGGATATTCCCTAACCCCGCCAGGTAAATCACGGTGTCGTAGCCCACGTAAGTCCAAATGGAATAAATGATGATCACCACCAGCGCGAGGCTGGGGCCTGCCGCCCACGAAGGAATGTGCACCCCCAGCCCATCAGCAATCAGCGAGAACACACCGCGAGGCTCCCACAACCATTTGAGCGGCTTGATGCCAAACAGCCGCAGGAAGCGGTTGACCAAGCCGGAAGGGTGCCCGATGAACAGCAGGCGGAACACCGCGGCGCTTGCCACCGTAGGCGTGATGTAAGGCATGAAATAGAGCACGCGAAAGAACTCGCGCCCCCGAATGTTCTGAAACAGCAGATAAGAAAGCACTAACGCAATGCCCAGCTGGAACGGCACCGTGCCCAAAGCATAATAGATGGTGACCACCAGCCCTCGCCAGAGGTCAGGGTCACCCGCCTCGATGACCGGCGGCAACTCAGCCACGAAAATCCAACCGGCGACCAACAAAAACAGCGCCGCCAGCCCTTTGAAAGCAAACCCCTTGTCCGAGGCGCTGTCGACGGCGCTTTGCCACAGCTTCCAGGCCGCATAAAACAAAATCAGCCCAATGGTGATCAGCACAACGTGCGTGGCAATAGTCGGCGGTTTGCCTTCCTGAAGGGCCTTTTGCACGGTCAGTTGCAATTGATGGTAAGTAAAGCCAGCGGTAATGAAGCCCGCCAACAGGAAGAACACCCCCGTGCCCCATTGCAGAATATACGTGCTATGGCGTGCCGAAGGCTGACGGCGATACAGCACCCACCACAGCAGTAAGCCCACCAGCGTCACCCCCGCAGCCGCCCCCATCGCAACCAGCACATGGGGCTCGGTGAAGGCTTCCCATAACAACTTGCGAAACAAACCCTGCGAGCGCTTGACGCCAATCGCCTTATTGGGAATTTCCAGCACGCCCGGCAGCAAAATCACCCCATAGCGCATCCACAGCACGCCCCCCACGCCAAGCACGGCCCCCGGCACGCCCCACAGCCAGGGGCTTTCTGCGTGCTCACGAGCAGCGGCTATCACCGCTCGCCACGCCCGCCAGGCCGCGAAAAGCATACCAACCGCTACCCCAAAAAAGAGCAAAAAGCCCAAACTCTCGACCGCACGGACATAATGAGCAAGCCCCACAAACTTGCCCATCCGAATGCGCCAGCGGTGCAAACTCACATAGACCGCAAACATCACCGGGAAAATTCCGAACGTGAAAATGAGAATCACCGACGGCGCCAGCATCAAATACGCGGTAAGATATTCGCGCCATTGACGCCCGCGCTTGCTATGCCACATTGCAGAGAGTTTGGAATGCATAGGCCCTCCCTTGAATGGTCGCGAGGCTGATGGTGCTATTATACCCTGCAAAGAGGAGCCCCCCATGCCCGATTTGACCCCTGCCATCATGCCCATCCTGGAAAGCCCGCGGCTGGCCAGCCTGCCGCTGGGCCCCGGCCAGATGCCCCCCCACTACGCCGGCTACAGCCTGCTCAACATTCCCGCCACCGTCTGCCAGCTGCTCGGCGTGCCGCCCATCCGCAACCACCCGCCGCTGGAAGCCGCCCTCACCGCCCCCCTGGGCAGCGCCGAGCGCGTGGTGGTCCTGCTGGTAGACGGGCTACGCTGGGACCTGCTGCGCCAGGCGCTGGAAACCAACCTGCTGCCCGGTTGGGCGCGCCTTGCCGAGCAAGGCGTGCTGGCCCCCCTGACGTCCATCGCCCCCAGCACCACTGCCGCTGCCCTCACCACGCTCTGGACGGGCGCCAGCCCTGCCGAACACGGCATCGTCGGCTATGAAGTCTGGCTCAAAGCCTACGGATTGATTGCCAACATGATCTTCCACCAGCCCGCCAGTTTTCGCAACGGCATGGACGGCCTGCGCAACGCGGGCTTCGACCCGGCCACCTTTGTGCCGGTTTCCACCTTAGGCGAACACCTCGCCCGCTATGGCATCAAAACCCTGGCCTTCCAACACTTCACAATCAGCCATTCCGGCCTTTCCGAAATGCTCTTTCGGGAAACCGAAGTGCGCGCCTTCACCACCCCGGCGCAATTGTGGTTCAACGTCCGCCAGGCGCTGGCCGAAGCCCCTCACGAAAAACGCTTTTTGAGCATCTATTGGGGAGCGGTTGATGGGCTGGAACACCATCACGGCCCTCACGACCCGCGCGTGCTGGCCGAAGTGCACGCCTTTGGCTGGGCGCTGGAACGCTACTTCCTGAACGCCCTCACGCCCGCCGAGCGCAAAGGCACCGTGCTGCTCATCACCGCCGACCACGGCCACATTCACACCGACGACAACCCGCACTTCTACCTCAAAAACCACCCCCGCCTGCAGGAAGCCCTTCACATGCAACCCTGCGGCGAAAACCGGCTGATGTATCTCTACCCTCGCCCCGGCCAGGAAGAGACCTTGCGCACCTATTTTGAAGAAGCCTGGCCTGGGCAATTCCACCTGGTGCCCGCAGCAACCGCCATCGCGGAGGGGCTGTTTGGCCCCGGCAAACCTCACCCCGACCTGCACAACCGGGTGGGCGATTGGGTGGTTATTGCCCAGGAAAGCGCCTATCTCTGGTGGGAAGATAAAAAGAATCACCTGATTGGCCGGCACGGCGGCCTTTCGCGCGAAGAAATGCTCATCCCGTTCCTGGCCGCGCGGTTGGACTAAAAAACCTGACAGGTCTTTTTACAGACCTGTCAGGTTGCTCTCAAGAAAACCATCGGCGAGAAATTAACCGCGGCTGTTGGCGTCCATCACGGCCACAGCGGCCACGTTCACGATGTCTTTCACCTCGTCGCCAGTCTGGAGGACGTGCACCGGTGCGCCCATGCCCAACAGGATGGGGCCAATGGCTTGCGCTTTGCCCAGCCGAGCCAGCAGTTTGTAGGCAATATTGGCGGCTTCCAGCGAGGGGAAGACCAGCACGTTGGCGTCTTTCACCCGGCTGAAGGGGTAACGCTTCTCGACGATTTCGGCCACCACCGCGGTATCGGCCTGCATTTCGCCGTCGATGACCAGGTCGGGGCGCTTCTCGCGCACGATTTCCACGGCTTTGCTGACTTTCTCACTGTCAGGATGCGGCGTGCTGCCGAAGTTAGAGAAGGAAAGCATGGCCACGCGCGGCTCGATTTCCAGCTGGCGGGCGAAGTCGGCAGCCAGGATGGCAATCTCGGCCAGGTCTTCGGCGGTCGGCTCGATGTTGACGGTCGCGTCGGTAAACAGGTACACTTTGCCGTCCACCACCATGATATAAACTCCCGCGGCTTTGGAAACGCCGGGGCTGGTATGGTGAATTTGCAGCGCGGGGCGGATGACCTCGGGGTATTCGTAGGTCAACCCAGAGACGAAGGCATCGGCATCACCCATCTTGACCATCATCGGGCCAAGGATGTTGGGGTCGCTGATGTGCTTGTAGGCCTGGGAAAGGGTCACACCCTTGCGCTGACGCAGTTCGTAGTAAGCGTGTGCATATTCGTCGCGGCGGTCGAAGTGCTGCGGGTCGACAACCTTGGGCTGGTGTTTGAGTTCCAGCCGCTTGGCTTTCTCGGCAATGACTTCGGGGTCGCCGATGAGAATCGGCTCGGCAATGTTTTCGTCGATGAGTTGCATCGCGGCGCGCAAGATCTTGTCTTCCTCGCCCTCGGCGAACACCACGCGCTTCTTGCTCTTGGCGGCTTTGGCCTTGTTGACGATGAAGTGCCGCACCTGGGCACCCTTGCCCTGTCGCAAGGCCAGTTGCTCTTTGTATTCTTCGATATCGATGTGCTTGCGGGCTACGCCGGTTTCCATGGCCGCCTGCGCCACCGCGGGGGCTTCCCACAGCAGCACGCGCGGGTCAAAGGGCTTGGGCACAATGTATTCGGGGCCGAACTTCAGGCTTTCCAGCCCGTAGGCACGCAGCACGCTGTCGGGCACGTCTTCTTTCGCCAAAGCGGCCAGCGCCTTGGCCGCGGCAATTTTCATCTCGTCGTTGATGGCCTTGGCGCGCACATCCAACGCGCCACGGAAGATGAAGGGGAAGCCCAAAACGTTGTTGATCTGGTTGGGGTAATCCGAGCGCCCCGTGGCGACGATGGCGTCGGGGCGGGCTTCCTTGGCAACCTCATACTTAATTTCGGGGTCGGGGTTGGCCATCGCGAAGATGAGCGGGTTGGGCGCCATCTTCTTGACCATTTCGGGCGTGAGAATGTCGGCCACCGAGAGGCCGTAGAAAACATCCGCGCCTTCAATAGCGTCTTCTAACGTGCGGGCATCGGTTTCCACGGCAAACTCTTCTTTATAGGGGTTCATCCCTTCGGTGCGGCCTTTGTAGATCACGCCGCGGCTATCGCACATGATGACGTTTTCTTTCTTGACGCCCAGTTTGATGGCCAGTTTCACACAGGCCATCGCCGAGGCGCCCGCACCGGACACCACGATTTTGATTTCGTCGATCTTCTTGCCGGTGAGTTCCAGGGCGTTGAGCAACCCGGCGGACGAAATGATGGCCGTCCCGTGTTGGTCGTCGTGGAAGACCGGAATGTCCAACATCTCCTTGAGTTTGTCTTCCACGTAAAAGCATTCCGGCGCTTTGATGTCTTCCAGGTTAATGCCGCCAAAAGTAGGTGCAATCGCAGCGACGACTTTGATGAGTTCGTCGGGGTCGTGGGTGTCCACTTCAATGTCGAAAACATCAATATCAGCAAAGCGCTTAAACAACACGCCCTTGCCTTCCATCACGGGTTTGGAAGCAAGGGCGCCACGGTCGCCAAGCCCTAAAATGGCCGTGCCATTGGAAACGACAGCAACCAGATTGCCTTTGGCGGTGTATTCGTAGGCCAGTTCAGGGTCTTTTTCAATTTCCAGCACAGGAACGGCCACACCCGGAGTATAGGCCAGACCAAGGTCGCGCTGCGTTTCCAGCGGCTTGGTCGGCAAAATGGAAATTTTGCCCGGTTTACCGTGCAAACGATGGTATTCCAGGGCTTCTTCACGGGTAATCGGTGCTTTGCTCATGGGAAACTTCTCCTTTCGGGTGAAGGGT
>CAYYRG010000040.1:0-10420 GCA_964474015.1 uncultured Anaerolineaceae bacterium
CCACCAGAATGCGGTCATATCCATGATGAAGCCTCCTTGGTGAGATTGGAACGCGTGCAGCGTGCAGTGGGTGCAGTAGTGCGCTTCAATTCTACCCCTGTTGTGCTATAATGGCAAACAATCTTATGGGGTGGGAAGATGGCTGCTCGATTGCGTGCACCGGTGCTGGTGTTGAATGCCAATTACGAGCCGCTGGATGTGTGTACCGTCCGGCGGGCAGTGGTTTTGTTGGTGACTGGCAAGGCGCATCTGGTGCTTAACGGGCGGGGGGTGATTCACACGGTGCAACGGGCGTTTGAGGTACCTTCGGTGATTCGGCTGGCTTATATGGTCAGGCGACCGCGCCCCCGGGTGCCCCTCAACCGGCTGGAGATTTTTCGCCGCGATAATTACACCTGCCAGTATTGTGGCCGCCGGGTAGCGCACCCGACAATTGACCATGTGGTGCCGCGGCGGTTGGGTGGCGGCGACTCGTGGGACAACCTTGTCACGGCTTGCGCGGCCTGCAATGCGCGCAAGGGTGGCCGCACGCTGGAAGAGGCGCACATGCACTTGTTGAAGCCGCCTGCTCCACCCCCCGCCAGCGCGTGGTATCGCTTTCGTCGTTATCTGGAAGCCCACCGTGAGTGGGAAGATTTCCTGCAAGGGTGGTAAAAGACCTGACAGGATGTCCAGCCTGTCAGGTCTTCTTCATTTGCGGAAGAAATTGGACACGAAGAACCACAGGTTGGCCGGACGCTCGGCCAGGCGGCGCATAAAGTAGGGGTACCATTCGGTGCCGTAGGGGACGTAAATGCGCACCGGGTAGCCCTCGGCTGTCAGTTGGCGTTGCAGGTCGCGCCGAATGCCGTAAAGCATCTGGAATTCCAATGCTTGCTTGGGCAGCCCTACGCTGGCGGCATACTCTTTCGCGTAGGCAATGCGGGCTTCGTCGTGGGTGCCGATGGCCGGGATGGGCGGCCATTTGCCGTCGTCGCTCACGGGGGGCGCGCCGGCGGCTTTGGCGCCGTCGATCAGCAGCCGGGTGAGGCGATCGTAACTGGCATCGACATCCTGTTTCTTGGGGTAGGCAATCTCGGGCGGCTCTTTGTAAGCCCCTTTGACCAGCCGTACCCGCGCCCCTTCGGCCATCAACTTGCGCACATCTTCTTCGCTGCGATAGAGGTAAGACTGGATGACCACGCCGACGTTGTCTAACCCTTCGGCGCGCATTTCGTGGTAGAGTTCCAGCGTGGCATCCACCCACGGCGAGTCTTCCATGTCGATGCGCACCATGATGTTGTGTTCCCTGGCGCGAGTGAGGATGCGGCGCAGGTTGGCTTTGCAGGCTTCTCGGTCCAGCGCGAGGCCAATTTGGGTCAGTTTGATAGAGGCATTGGCTTTGACTTGTGCCTGATCGATGGCGTCCAGCATCGCGAGAATATGTTCGGTCGCTTGCCGGGCTTCGTCCAGGTTGGTGGTGGCTTCCCCCAGGTGGTCTAAGGTGACGAACATGCCTTGGGCATTGAAGGTTTGGATGACGCGAATGGCGTCTTCCAGTTTGCTGCCCGCGACGAAGCGGGAAGCCACTCGCCAGGCCGGACGCCAATGGGTCATCAGGCGTTGCGCCCATGCTGCTTTAGAAAGATAGATGAGCCAGGCACGGAGCATTGGAAACCTCTCTGTGGGAAGGATGGCAGGCATGCTTTGGCAAGGGTGGGGAGCCTGCGAAGGAAGCTTGTTTTGCGGCGCTGGGGCAATTTTACTCCAAAGTGGTAAAATTAGCACCCTGGGCGGCAGGTGGGGCGTGCCCGACAGGCGTTTGGCGCCTGTGCAGGTGCGTTCCTCCACACCCTTGCCTTCCTGAAACTTACACCTCTCTGGGATACGCTTTTCTCATGTTTTCGACTTCTCCCCGTTCTCGTTCGCCGCTCTCTGCGGTGCGGTTGCTTTCCACCCTGGCCTTGTTGGGGGCGGTGGGGCTTTTGGCGTTCCAACTGGTGCGATATAGCCGCTTCCGCGCGTTGTTGCCGCCGGGTGCCACGATGGGGGGCGTGCCCGTCGGGGGGCTGACCCGTCAGCAGGCGGCTGAGCGGTTGACCGAAGTTTTCAACCAGCCGGTCGAATTGCGTTATGGCGATGCAGTGATTGACGTTTCGCCTGCGGTGGTGGGCTTCAAACTGGATATGGACACCATGCTCGCCGCCGTAGAGCAGGCACGCGGCCAAACGGGTTTCTGGCGCGGTTTTTGGGATTTTCTGTGGGGGCGCTGGCCGCCGCCGCCGAAAGTGCCGTTGGTGGCGCATTATTCTGAGACCCGTTTGCGCTCTTATTTGAAGAGTGAAATCGCGGCGCGCTACGACCAGCCGCCTTTGCCGCCGCAGCCTATCGTCGGCACGGTCAATTTCAAGCCCGGTCAGCCGGGACTGACCCTCGATATTGACAGCGCGGTGCCGATGATCGAGCGGGCGCTCTTTTCGCCCACTGAGCGCACTGTGGATTTGCCTCTGCGCCGGGTGGCCCCGCCGCGCCCCTCTTTCCAAAACCTGCGGGTGCTCTTGCAGCAGACGGCCAAGGTCGAAGGCTTCGATGGCGTGATGGGGCTTTATTTGCTCGATTTGCAAACCGGCGAAGAAATTTACTTCGTCACCGACAATGGCAAAGAGGTGCCCATTCCGCCCGATGTGTCGTTTACCGCGGCCAGCACCATCAAAATCCCCATTATGGTGTCGGTGTTCCGCCGTATCGACGGCACCAGGCCGCCGGGCGAGGAAGAACGCTGGTTGAAAGAGATGATCGACAAATCGGGCAACGATCCCGCCGACTGGTTGATGGAAAACGTCATCAATCGCGAGCGCGGGCCGCTGGAAGTCACCAAAGACATGCGCACCCTGGGGCTGGAAAATACCTTCCTGGCCGGGTATTTTTACAAGGGTGCCCCGTTGCTGGCTGTCTTCCGCACCCCGGGGAACCAACGCACCGACATTTCCACCGACCCTGACCCCTACAACCAGACCACGCCCGCCGAAATGGGCATGTTGCTGGCCGATATTTACCAATGCGCCGAGAATGGCGGCGGCGCGTTGGTCGCGGCCTTCCCCGGTGAGATCACCCAGGCCGAGTGCAACAGCATGATCGACCTGTTGGTGAACAACAAAATTGGGGTGTTGTTGGAAGCCAGCGTGCCGGAAGGCACGCGCGTGGCCCATAAGCACGGGTGGGTGAGCGGCCCCGATGGCGCGATTCACCTTATCAGCGATGCGGGCATTATTTACACCCCTGGCGGGAACTATGTTCTCTCGATTTACCTTTACCGCAAAAAGGTGCTTTTGTGGGACTACGGCTCGAAACTGCTGGCCGATCTCGGTGAGGCCGTTTACAACTACTTCAACCCCCCGCAGAAGTAGCCTCGGCCTGCCCTTCGGGGCACCAGCGGCGGTAATCTTCCGGTGTATCGAGCGCGACCCGCACTTGCGGGTCGTGCCATTTAATTGCAGCGGGGGGAAAGCGGTTGAACAGCGCCCGCGCGCCGGTGTCGCCGGTGAGGTTGGCCAGCAGGGGGAACAGGCGCGCCCGAATGAGTACCGGGTTGGTGCGCTGGCCGCCGACGACGGGTGTGATGATGGGCGCGTCGCTGGCCATTGCTGCCCGGCACAGGGCCTGGATGAGTGCCGGTGGCACGAAGGGCTGGTCGGCGAGCAGGAAGACGGCAGCACTTGCCTCGTTGGCCTGCAATGCCTGAACGGCAACGCGGACCGAAGTGCTTTGACCGTTGGTCCATTGAGGGTTTTTGAGCACCAGGACAGGCAGGTCGGCAACGGCGGCTTCCACGGCAGCCGCGCCAGCCCCGACGACTACCCATACCGGCGTCAGGCCGGCTTCCAGCGCCACCCGCGCCGCCCGGTGCACTAAGGTTTCCCCCTGGCAGGGCAGCAGTTGCTTCAGGCGCCCCTGCATCCGCCGTGCGCCGCCTGCGGCCAGGACCACGCCCGCGATGTCGTGACAGCCGTTCATGGCGCGTAGGCCTCGATGAGGTGGGGCGCGTCGCGGCGCGGGCTGTTGACTTCCGGTGAAACCGGCCACATTTGCATGGCTTCAGCGGGGTAGGGGCGCAGCCACGCTTCTAAAGCCTGCACCGGCTGCTCGCCGGGGTGCAGCCAGGTTTCCCACGCCGCGGGCGGCAAAATTACCGGCATCCGCTCGTGCACCTGCTTCACCAGCGCGTTGGCGCGCGTGGTCAGCAGCGCGCAGCCGAGGATGACCGAGCCGTCTGCGCCTTCCCAGCGTTCCCACAGCGCCGCGATGGCAAAGGGCTGGCGGTCGGCGAGGGTGAAATAGTAGGGCTGGGTGCGCTTTTTGCCGCTGCGTTGCCATTCGTAAAAGCCGTCGGCCAGCACCAGGCAGCGGCGGCGGCGAAAGGCCGCCCGGAAGGCAGGTTTCTGGCCTGCGGTTTCGGCGCGGACGTTGATGAAGCGGTAGCGGCGCGGGTCTTTTGCCCACGCGGGCACCAGCCCCCAGAGGAAATGCTCAGCCCGCCGGTCGGCGGTGTTGGGCACGGCCAGAATGGGCTGCCCGGGGGCGATGTTGTAGCGCGGCTGCACTTCCGGCGGAATGATGAATTGCCGGAAGATGCGTTGCAACGCGGCGGCGTCTAAGGTGAGGGTGAAGCGTCCACACATGGGGAAGGGGGTAGGGTGCAGGATGCAGGGTGCAGGATGCAGGCGCTGGGGGAGGGTTAGAGCAGCAGCCAGATGACGCCCGCGGTGGCGATGACGGTGCCGAGGATTGCGCGCGGGGTAATGCGCTCGTGGAAGAACCAGTGGCCGACGGGGAGCAGCAAAATGGGCGGCAGGGCACTGAGGGTGGTGGCGATGCCTACCGGGATGGTTTTGATGGCAAACAGCCCTAACGACATCCCCAGCACAGGCCCGATGAGCACGGCGATGGCCACCGTGCGTAAGGCTTTGGGGTGCTCGCGGAAGGTAGCGAAGGTCGGTATGGCTTTCCCCGCGAGCACCGTCCATGTCCACAAGGCCAACATGCCGCCGAACATGCGGAGGGTAGCGCCGGAGAGGGTGGGTAGGCCGGTGTTGAGCCCCAGTTTAGAAAGCAGAATGCTCAGCGCGCTGACGAAGGCGGCAATCAGGGCAAAGATCAGCCCCCGCGGGTTGTGTTGCCGCTGGCGATGGCCTTCCTCGTCGGGCGACTGGCGTTCCAGCACCACCCAACTTACACCGCCCAGCACCACCGCGATGGCAGCAATTTGGGCGAAACTGAGCCGTTCGCCGAGCCATACCCATGCCAGGGCGGTGGCCAGCGCGGGCGAAAGGTTGAGCACCAGCAAGGCGATGCGCGGCCCAATGAGCACGAAAGCCTCGAACAGGAAGGCGTCGGAAAGCGCCAGGCCGATGATGCCGGAAACCAGCATGTAGGCAACGGCGTCGGGGCGGGCGTGGGGAAAGGGTGTGCCGTACACCAGCCAGTGGATGATGCCGAAATACAACGCCCCCAGCAAGAGCCGCAAGCGGTTGGTCGTCAACGAGCCCACTTCCCGCCCGGCCAGGGTGAAAAGGGTGGGGCCGAAAGTGAAGCATACCGAAGCCGCGAGCGCAGCGAGTTCGCCTAACAGAAGTGGAGTCACGGTGATTTCAGGCGCAGATGGGTAAAAGCGAGGTGCGATGCAAGGCTACGGCGCCCGACGGCTGCGGGACGCACAGGGCGGTCGCATGGCGACGCCTTGGAGGGGAACCGAGCGGTGTTTATTATACCGCTTCCCCAGGCTGTGGAGCACCAGGAAAGCCGTTGTGAGCGTTCCAGTGGTAAAATGGGAAAGCCGCCGTTTCTGGCGGGGGGTTGTTCGCGCCTGTGAGCTTGCGCCATTGAAGGAATGCCATGTCCACCTGGATTGCCAACCTGCTTTTCCTTTTGCAGCGTTTTACCTGGGCCAGCGCCATCGACATTTTGTTGGTGACGCTGGTGTTTTTCGTCGTGCTGCGCTGGTTACGCACGACCCAGGCAATGGCGTTGGTGCGGGGATTGGTGGCGCTGATCATCCTGGTGGTGTTCCTGACCAGCGTGATCAACCTGCCTGCGTTTACGTGGCTGTTGCGGGCGACGTTGCCCGCCCTGATTCTTGCCATCCCGGTCATTTTTGCCCCCGAAATTCGGCAGGCATTGGAACGCCTGGGGCAGGCGGAAATGTGGTTCCCCCGCGACCGGGCTGC
Organism: uncultured Anaerolineaceae bacterium; assembly: GCA_964474015.1. Classification (GTDB taxonomy): domain Bacteria; phylum Chloroflexota; class Anaerolineae; order Anaerolineales; family DRMV01; genus DRMV01. Next base: position 6,204 of record CAYYRG010000040.1, read on the forward strand.
TGCGACGGCCAGCGTGACCCCCAAGGTGGTGGAAGCCGTAGAGCGGCTGGCGAAGCGCCACCACGGCGCGTTGATCGTCTTCCAGCGGGTGACGCCGCTGGGTGAGTATGAGGCTACCGGTGTGTTGTTGGACGCTTACGTCAGCCCCGAGTTGCTCTTGCAAATTTTTTACCCCAACACGCCATTGCACGATGGTGCGGTAATTATTGCGGGCAACCGCATCCGTGCCGCGGCCTGTGTGCTGCCCCTTTCTTCCAGTGGCATTTTGACCCATTCTCCGGAGCGCCAGATGGGGCTGCGCCATCGCGCGGCCCTCGGTATCGCCGAGGTGAGCGACGCCGTGGTGGTCGTGGTTTCAGAAGAAACGGGTAAAATTTCGCTGGCTCACGATGGGCGCATTTCGCACAGCCTCTCGCCGCAACGTTTGCAACGCTTGTTGAGCGAGTTTTTCCCCGAAAAAGCGCAGTCGCGCACGGTCTGGCAGACTTTGTGGGATTTTGTCCGGCGGTTGATGGCCTCGCCCCCCGCGGAGGATGACGCCTGATGAGCCTGTGGCGCTGGTTGAAACGCAATTTCGGCACGCTGTTGATGTCCTTCCTGCTGGCGGTGGCGGTGTGGGTGTCGGCGGTGTTGTCAGAAGACCCCAACGAGGTGCGCGTGTACCCGCGCTCGGTGGAGGTTGGCGTAATGGGGCTGGAAAAGGGCCTGATGACAGTGGACGGCCTGCCAGCCTCGGTGCGCATCACCTTGCGCGCCCCGCGCAGTGTGTGGGCTTCTCTGGAAGGCGACCCCACTGCCGTGCAGGCTTATGTGGATTTGCATGGACTGCAGCCCGGTGTGTACGCGGTGCCGGTGCAGGTGCGGGTGGCTTACCAGCCGGTGGAAGTGGTGAGCGTCACCCCTGCCCGCCTGGAAATCACCATTGACAAGCGTTTGACGCGAGAAGTGCCCGTGACCGTCGATATGCGCGGCGAGGTTGCCATTGGCTATTATGCCTCGGCGCCGGTGGTGCACCCGCTCACGGTTGAGGTTTCGGGGCCTGCTTCGGCGGTCAGCAAGGTGACTGCTGCACAGGCGCAGATTTCCATCGAAGGCGCGCGCGAGTCGTTCAAGCGTGAAGCCGCGCTGGTGCCAGTCGATGCCGATGGTCAGCGGGTGCCGGGCGTCACGCTGACGCCTTCCCATGCCACGGTGTCGGTGGCGGTGCGTCAACTGGGCGGCTATCGCGATGTGGCCGTCAAAGTGCGGTTGGTGGGGCAGGTGGCGAATGGCTACCGCATTACCAACGTCACCGTCTCGCCGCCGGTGGTGACGGTGTTTTCCCAGCAGCCGCAAAAAGTGCGCAATTTGCCCGGCTTCGTTGAAACCGAGCCGCTGGATATTTCCGGCGCCACCGATGATATTGATGCCCGCCTCAAACTGGTGCTTCCTGAAGGCATTAGCCTGGTTGGGGAAGACACGGTGCTCGTTCAGGTGAATGTCGCCGCCATCGAGACCAGCGTGACCATGTCGTTGCCGGTGGAAGTCACCGGCTTGAGCGCCGATCTGGAAGTCAAAGAAATTTCTCCCAAACTGGTGGATGTCATTCTTTCCGGTCCTTTGCCCGTGCTGGAAGGTTTGCAGCCTTCTGCCGTGCGGGTAACGGTCGATGTGAGCGGCTTGACGGCGGGCACGTATCAGCTCAAGCCCAGCGTCGAAGTGCTCAAAGACAAGGTGCAGGTGGAATCCTTCCTGCCAGTGACAGTGGAAGTCACCCTGCAGCCGGTGACCACGAAACCCTGAAAGACCCCACCCTATATGCTGACTGTGTGCGGGATGCCTGAAGGTATGCCGTGACGATGTTGCCAGTAAAGCGAAGAGGTTGAATGGAATGAGCAAAAAATCGCGACCGGTGGTTGCCCTGGTGGGGCGGCCCAATGTAGGCAAGAGTACACTTTTCAACCGCCTGGCCGGTGAGCGGCTGGCAGTGGTGGATGAAACCCCTGGCACGACTCGCGATCGCCTGGTTGCCGAAACCGAGTGGAGCGGGCGGGTGTTCGACATCGTTGATACCGGCGGCATTGACCCTACCGGCGTGGCCTCGCCGGGCAAACAGCCGCTTTCGGTAGGCTCGGCGCAGTTCATTCGCGAAATCCGCCGCCAGGCGCAAATGGCCGTGGAAGATGCCGATGCCGTACTCTTTCTGGTCGATGTGGAAAGCGGCATCACGCCTGCCGACCGCGAGGTGGCCGACATTTTGCGCCGTTTTCAGAAAAAGCGGGGGGGCAAGCCTTTCCCGCCGATTATTCTGGCTGTCAACAAATGCGACCACATCGGGCGTTTTGCCGAAGCGGCGCAGTTCTACGCTTTGGGCTTAGGCGACCCGCACCCCATATCGGCGCTGCACGGCACCGGCACTGGCGATATGCTCGACGCGCTGGTCGCGGTGCTTCCCCCCGTCCCTGCCGAGGAAGAAGAAGACGAAAGCGTTGCCATTGCCATCGTGGGCAAGCCCAACGTGGGCAAGTCGAGCCTGCTCAATCGCTTGCTGGGCGAAGAGCGTGCCATTGTCAGCCCGATTCCCGGCACCACCCGCGACGCCGTCGATACCCACCTGACCTACGAAGGCACGCCGATCACCCTCATCGATACTGCGGGCATTCGCCGCCGCGGTCGCATCGACCCCGGGGTGGAGAAATACAGCGTGTTACGCTCGTTTCGCGCCATCCGCCGCGCTGAGGTGGCTTTGTTAGTGTTGGATGCCACCACACCCATCAGCGCGCAGGATGCCCACATTGCCGGTTTCATTCTCGATGCCTGGAAGAGTGTGGTAGTCGTGGTCAACAAGTGGGATGCGGTGGAGAAAGATACCTACACCATGCAGGGCTACGTGCAGGAAATTCGCCGCAAACTCCACTTTTTGGATTACGTGCCTATCCTCTTCGTCTCGGCAAAAACCGGCCAGCGAGTGCACACCATTTTGCCAACGGCGCTTCAGGTCAACGAAGCCCGCTTTACCCGCCTGCCCACCTCTTTCGTCAATCGTGTGTTGCAGGAAGCCCTCGACCGCCACGCTTTGCCTTCCAAAGGCGGGCGGTTGCCGAAAATCTATTTTGGCTCGCAGGTGGCTGTTGCTCCGCCCACCTTTGTGTTGCAGGTCAATGACCCCCAACTGGTGCATTTCAGTTACCTGCGCTTTTTGGAAAACCGCATTCGTGAGGCGCATCCTTTCCCGGGGACGCCGATTCGGCTGATTGTGCGGAAGAAAAACAAATAATTTGGAGGACGCATGGAAAACCTGGAAGCCCTCATCGCGCGCGTGACGCAAGAAGTGCTGACGGCATTGCGCAACGCGCCAACGCTGGAAACCACGGAAACCGAAGCCCAGGGCTGGCGTGCTCGCACGGTATTTGCTGCCGGCCAGGTGGTGACAGCCCGGCTGGAACGGGCGGGTGCTCCCTCGGCGCGCGCAGACCGGGAACGCCCCGTAAACATTGCCCGCCTGATTGATCACACCTTGCTCAAGCCGGAGGCCACTGCCCAGCAAATTGTGCACTTGTGCGCCGAGGCGCGGGAATACCGCTTTGCTTCGGTGTGCATCAACCCCTGGTATGTGCGCCTGGCCGCAGACCTGCTTTCCGACGTGGCAGATGTGGAAGTCTGCACCGTGGTGGGTTTCCCGCTGGGGGCAACCACGCCGCAGGTCAAAGCCTTTGAGGCATTGCAAGCCATTGCCGATGGAGCGACCGAGGTGGACATGGTGATCAACGTCGGGGCGCTCAAAAGCAAACGCTACGACGCGGTCGCGCGGGACATTCGCGCCGTGGTGCAGGCTGCCCACGGCGCGGGGGCGCTGGTCAAAGTCATCATTGAGGCGGCGCTGCTGAGCGATGAAGAGAAAATCGCCGCGTGCCTGCTGGCAAAGCAGGCTGAGGCCGACTTTGTGAAAACTTCGACGGGCTTTGGGCCTGGGGGGGCCACGGTCGAAGATGTGGCGCTGATGCGGGCGGTCGTGGGCCCTGAAATGGGTGTGAAGGCGGCGGGGGGCATTCGCTCTTACCAGGCTGCGCAGGCCATGATCGCTGCTGGTGCCAACCGGATTGGTGCCAGCGCGGGCGTGCGCATCGTTGCTGAAGCCAACGGAACGGCGTGAACTTGAAAGGGCGGGATGGCCAGCAAAGCGCCATCCCGCAAATCTTTTGCCCTTTAGCGGCATTCGGCGTATAATGCTGCCTGTT
>CAYYRG010000041.1:0-2324 GCA_964474015.1 uncultured Anaerolineaceae bacterium
ATTTTTGGGGTACAATATAGCCATGAGGAGGGCGCAAAAGCCTTCAGCCCGGTCGGGGCGCGGAAGGCAGGTGCGGGGGCGCTCGCGGGCTTCCCCGGCGGCCGCGCCCGGTGGGCGGTGTGGTTCCTGTGGGGACAACCGCCGCCTCTCACCCGTAACATAAGGAGAGAAAACATGGCACAAACACGCGCAGAGCAAATGGTTGCCCGCTTGCGGGCGATGCAGGCCGCGGTACCCGATATTGAAGCGTCGGCCGTTGTTTCGGTCGATGGTCTGGTGATTGCCTCGGCGTTGCCGGCGGAAAGCGAAGAAGATCGCGTTTCGGCTATGTCGGCGGCCATGCTCAGCCTGGGTGAACGCATTGCCAGCGAACTTGGCCGTGGTTCCATTGAGCAGGTTTACATCAAAGGTGATAACGGCTATGTCGTGCTCACCTCGGTTGGGGAAGAGGCCGTGCTCACCGTACTGGCGCGCAAAGAGTCGAAACTTGGCTTGATTTTCCTGGAAATGCGGCGCGCGGCGGAAGACCTGCAACGCCTGGTCTGACCCTGCTTTTTGCTCTGCTTTGACTTCATCGGGAGGACGCCGCTGCCCTGGCTCTTGCGGCCCCTCCCGCTTTCTTTGTGTGGCGGCTGCCTGAGCCGCTGAATGCCTTTTTCCCCGGAGGCTGCCTGGTGACCACCCAATATATTTTTGTGACCGGCGGTGTGTTGAGCTCCGTCGGCAAAGGCGTAACTGCTGCTGCCTTAGGCCGTGCCCTCAAAGAGCGCGGCTTTGCCGTTTCTGCCCAGAAACTCGACCCTTACATCAACGTCGACCCCGGCACCATGAGCCCTTACCAGCATGGCGAGGTTTACGTCCTCGACGATGGCGCAGAAACCGACCTTGACCTCGGCCATTACGAGCGCTTCATGGACGTCAGCCTCAACCGCTACAGCAACGTCACCACGGGGCAGGTCTATGCCGAGGTCATTGCCAAAGAACGCCGCGGCGACTACCTTGGCGGCACCATTCAGGTCATTCCCCACATCACCAACGAAATCAAGCGCCGCATTGGGCAGGTGGCGCAGACGACTGGCGCGGAAATCGTCATTGTGGAAGTCGGCGGCACGGTGGGCGACATTGAATCCTTGCCTTTCATCGAAGCCCTGCGCCAGATGCGCGCCAACATTGGCCGCGAACACACCCTTTTCATCCACGTCACCTGGCTGCCTTACATCAAGAGCACCGGCGAATTGAAAACCAAGCCCACCCAGCATTCGGTGCGCGAGTTGCGTTCCCTTGGCATTCAGCCGGACCTCATCGTTGCCCGCTCCGATTACCCCATTCCTTCCGAAGTCATCGACAAAATTGCCCTCTTTTGCGATGTCGAACCGCGCGCCGTGGTGCCAATGGTCACCACCGATGTCCTTTACGAAGTGCCGCTCTTGGTCGAGGCCAGCGGCATGCCCGATTACGTCTTAAGCCGCCTGGGCCTGGAAGCCCGCCGGGAGCCTGATTGGAAAGCCTGGAAGACCCTGGTAGCCGAAGCCCGCCGCACCGACAAGCCCACGGTGCGCATTGCGTTGGTGGGCAAATATGTGGAACTGCACGACGCCTACCTCAGCGTGCGGGAAGCCCTCTACCACGCTGGCCTGGCCTTAGGGCTGGATGTGGATATCGCCTGGGTGCATTCCGCCGACCTGGAAAAGGGGCGCGGTTGGGAAGCCGTCAAGGCGGCTGACGGCATTCTCGTGCCCGGCGGGTTTGGTGACCGCGGCATTGAAGGGAAAATTCTCGCAGCGCGCTATGCGCGCGAGCACAAAGTGCCCTATTTTGGCCTCTGTTTGGGCATGCAGTTGATGGTGGTGGAATTCGCCCGCCATGTGCTGGGCGATGAAAGTGCCAATTCCACCGAGTTCGACCCCGGCACCCCGCACCCCGTCATTGACCTGATGCCCGACCAGCGTGGCATTGTCGATATGGGGGGCACGATGCGGTTGGGGCTTTACCCCTGCGTGGTGCAGCCTGGCACCCACGCAGCGGCGGCCTACCGGCAGGCCGAGGTGCAGGAACGCCACCGCCACCGTTTCGAATTCAACAATGCCTACCGTGAACAACTTGGCGAGGCGGGTATGGTGTTTTCGGGCCTTTCCCCCGACGGGCGTCTGGTGGAGATCGCGGAATTGCGCGAGCATCCCTTCATGTTGGGCACGCAGTTCCACCCCGAATTCCTCTCGCGCCCCAACCGCCCTCATCCCCTGTTTGTGGCTTTTCTGAAGGCGGCGTGGAAAGCAGGCCACCCATCCTGAAAGATGAGGAAGACTTCACGGCGTGGGGGTGGC
>CAYYRG010000041.1:2424-10388 GCA_964474015.1 uncultured Anaerolineaceae bacterium
AAGCAGGCCACCCATCCTGAAAGATGAGGAAGACTTCACGGCGTGGGGGTGGCCGGAAGGGATTTGACGACCACAATTTGCATGTAAATCGGGTCGCCAAAAGGCCGCCCTTGGGGGTCCACAGCCTGCCAGGTGGAAAAATATTGCCCCGGCGTCTGCGGCGCGGTGAACACAATGCGAATGGTGGCTTCTGCCCCTGCGCGAGCGGGGTAAAGCGCCATCTCTTCCGGCGCGCCCAACGATTGCCCGGCGATATGCCGCAAGCGGTAGCGACCATCCCAGTTGCACGTGCCGGCGTTGCGCACGCGCCAGCGTTTGTCGATGGTTTGCCCGGGCTGCACCGCGGTGCCATCGGGAATGGTCTCGTCGGCCACGAAAGCGAGGATGTTGGTGCAGGCTGGCGCGATGGTGGGCCGCGGGGCGCGCACGGGCGCGGCGGTGGGGGAAGGCTGTGGGTGAGGGGCCTTGTTTCCCGCGATGGACGAAGCCACGGGCGGCACGAAGGTGGGGCTTTCTCCCGAAGCGGGCGGCTGGCCTAAGGTGCATCCAGCCAGTAAGAAGAGGGTCAGGAACAGCCAAACGCGATACCGAGACACGGGTCACCTCTGGGGGTGAAGCCAGGCTCCATGCGGCCACAAACTACCGCAATCGCCCCGCGGCTTCCACGTAGGCCAGGCTTTGGTGGCGGAAGTACGCGTTGTAGAGCTCGGCGTAGTGGCCGCCGCGCGCCAGCAGGGCTTCATGGTTGCCTTCTTCGATGATTTGCCCTTGTCGCAGCACGATGATGCGGTCGGCTGCCCGCACTGTGGAAAGCCGGTGGGCAATTAAAATGCTGGTGGTGTGGCGCAAGATCAGGTCCAGGGCTTCTTGAATTTGGGCTTCGGTGAAAGGGTCAATGCTGGCTGTGGCTTCGTCGAGGATGAAGATGGCCGGGCGCTGCACCAGCACCCGCATTAGCGCCACCAACTGGCGCTGCCCCATGCTCAGCCGGGCGCCGCGCTCACCCACTTCGGTCGCCAGCCCTTCGGGCAGGGTTTCCAGCCATTCGCCGTCCCCAATTTGGCGCGCCAGCGCGAGCACCTCGGCCTCGGTGGCTTCCGGCCGGGCGTAGCAGATGTTTTCCAGCACCGTGCCGCTGAAAAGGAACGGCACCTGCGACACAATGCCCAACTGGCGGCGGTATTGTTCCAGGTCGAGGGTGCGAATGTCGAGGCCGTCGATCAAAATGCGGCCGCGCTGGAATTCGTAAAAGCGGGCGATCAACTTGGCGATGGAGGTCTTCCCTGCACCGGTGTGGCCGACCAGGGCCAGACTTTCGCCTGCATGGATGTGCAGGTTGAAGTCGGCCAGCACTTGCTCTTGCTCGCTGTAGCGGAACCAGACATGCTCGAAGCGGATGTCGCCCTTCAGGCGCGGCACCGGGCGCGTCTCGGTTTGCTGCACGGCGGCTTCCACATCGATAAGGGCAAACACCCGCTCGGCAGCCGAAAGCCCGCTTTGAATTTGCGCCCAAAAGGAAGAAAGGTTGAGCACGGGAAACCAGAAGCGGTCGAGGCTGCTGAGGAAGAGATACCACGCCCCGGCGGTCACCATGCCCTTCACGGCGCTCATGCCGCCGACATACACCAGAATGGCCGTGCCCACGCCGCCCAATGCGTTCAGGGTGGGGAAGACCAGCGAGAGCACGAAGCCCCGCCGCACGTTGACCCGGTACGATTGCCGGTTGGCATCATCGAAGTCGGCGTAGATGCTCGCCTCTTGCCGAAAGTTCTTGGCCACCGCGATGCCGCTCACGGTTTCTTTGATAGCAGCGTTGACGTTGGCCATTGCCCGCATCCCTTCGCGGGTGACTTTGCGCGCCCAGCGTCGGAAGCCCAGGGCAACCCCGAAGAGCACGGGCAAGAAAGAAAACAGCAGCAGGGCAAGGTGCCATTCGGTGCGAATGAGCACCACCGCCAAAATGAGCGATTGCAACACCTGCGAACTCAGATCGGTGATGAGCACCACCACCTGGCCGAAGTCGCGAGTGTCAGAGGTGATGCGCGAGACCACCCGCCCCGATGAGAATTCGTCGAAGAACGAAAGGTCGTGGGCGACCACGGCGCGGAAGGCGTCTTGCCGCAGTTGCAGCACGACGTCGGCCACGGTGGCCACGGTGAGGCGGCGGCGCACCCAGTTGGCTGCCCAGGTGACCACGCCGATGAGCAGCACCAGGCCGGTAAGCAGGGCTGCGGTGTTGAGGGAAAGGTTGCTCTTCAGGTCGTCCACAGCGCGCGCCACTAACATCGGCAGCGCCGCCCCTGCCAGCGAAATGACGGCCACAGCCACCGTCACGGCGGCTAAGCGCCCGACATAGGGGCGGAAGTAGCGCAACATCCGCCGAAAGAGCTCGCGGTCGCTGTACTGGCGGTCGTAGCGTTCCTGGTCGAGGTTCGAGAAGAAGCCCATGGGCGTTCCCTGAAAGGGTGGGGAAAAGGCGAGGGTGAGCAGGGGTTTACTTCTGCGTGTCTTCGGGAAGCGTCACGCCGTGGGCGCGCAGCACCCCCCGCAGGTCGGGCGGCTCGAAGGTGGGGGGCTTGAGCACTTTGCCGTCTTCCCGGTAGATCACGCGCCCGTCGGGGGCAATTTTGGTCATGTTGCTGCGGTGCACTTCGGTGAACAGGGCTTCGGCCACATCTTGCAGGCCGTGGCTGATGAAGGTGCCGAGGAGCACGTAGAGCAGGTCGGTGAGGGCGTCGGCAATGGCAACCAGGTCGCCCGCTGCCAGGGCCTGGCGATATTCGTCCAGTTCCTCTTCCAGCAGCGCCAGGCGCACCGCGGCCACATCTTCAGGCAGGCGGGCGGTGGGTGCTTCGGCGTAATAAACGCCCATCGTGCGGTGAAATTCGACTAACGCCTCCAACTGGGCGCGCATGAGCACCTCCGGAAAGTTCAGGTTAGCGGCTTTTCGGGCAGCCACTGGCGCAGCAGGGTGAGAATGCGGTCGAAGTGGCTGCCCCGCCAGTAAACCTGCCCGCACGCCTGACAGCGGTAAAAAGTGTCGTAATAGCGGCGGGTGAGCGGTTCGAGTTGGGAAAGCACTTCGGCCTTGGGCACTGGGGCCAGCAAGCCGTTGCAGCGCGGGCAACGGGTGAAGGGCTGTGCCAGCGCGGCGATGTCAAAGCGTTCCAGCACTTCGGCCACCTGGGCGCGGGGGTCGGTTGCCCGCACCCAATAGCCGTAGGTCAGGGTTTTGCGCTTCAGCAGGTCTTGATCGCGGGTGAGCACGACCCGCCTTTCGGTCACGGCTTGCGCTGCCAGGTCGGCGTCGTCGATTTCGTTGCGGTAGGCGGTGTCGAAGCCCAGCAGCCGCAGGTAGGAAGCCAGCCGCCCTAAGTGGCCGTCGAGGGCGAAACGGGGGGAAGGCAGGTCGGCAGGCCAGCGGGCGCGCGGCGTGCGCGGGAACACATCCAGCCGGACGCCGTCGGGCGGCACTGCGCTCAGAGGCATGGCCTGCCCCTCGCTCTGGATGGCCCCGATTTCCACATGCGGCACGCCCGCGGCTTCCACCAGGTGCTTGACCGTCTGTGGGCCGCGGAAGGCGATTTCCAGCGGCTTGCCGCGGCGGCTGGCGGGCAGGAAGTCTTCCAATTCGGCGTGAAAGCGCACGGTAATGCGGGGCATGGGTAGGGCACGAGCGGCGTTTACAGCGCGGCGACAATGCGGCGGGGCAGGCTGGGCCCGGCATAGACCAGGCCGGTGAAGACCTGCACCAATGTGGCGCCGGCTTCCAGTTTCGCGCGGGCGTCGGCGGGGGTCATGATGCCGCCCACGCCCACGATGGGCAGGTGGGGGGCGCGGCGGTGGATGGCGCGGATGAAAGCGGTGCTGCGGTCCCGTAAGGGCGCGCCGCTCACGCCCCCCGCTTCTTGCTGCCAGCGGGCGGGCAGCCCGGCGCGGCTGGTGGTAGTGTTCGTGGCAATCACGCCGTCGGCGCCAGCAGCCAGCAGGGCCGCGAGCGCGTCGTCGAGGGCTGCGGGTGTGAGGTCGGGCGAGAGTTTGACCAGCAGCGGCGGGCGGTGGGGGGCCGCGTCGCGCTCGGCGAGCAGGGCGCGTAGCAGGGCTTCCAGGTCACGGCGGGCTTGCAGCCGCCGCAGCCCTTCGGTGTTGGGGGAACTGACGTTCACCGCGAGGTAATCGGCCAGCGGGGCGAAGCGGCGCACCAACAGGCGGTAATCGTCGGCGGCCTGGGCGTTAGGGGTGGCCTTGTTGCGCCCGATGTTCACGCCCAGCACCAGGCCGGGCGGGCGGCGGCCTTGCAGGCGACGGGCGACCACCTCAGCCCCCTGGCCGGGGAAGCCCATCCGGTTGAGCAGGGCCTGTTGGGCGGGCAGGCGGAAGAGGCGCGGCCGGGGGTTGCCAGGCTGGGGGCGCGGCGTGACCGTGCCGACTTCGATATGCCCAAAGCCTAAGCAGGCCAGGCCGCGCCAGGCTAAGGCGTCTTTGTCGTACCCTGCGGCCAGCCCTACCGGGTTGCGGAAGGTCAGCCCCCAGAGGTGCAGCGGCTTTTCGCCCGCCCCCCACAGCCGCCGGATGAGCGCACACGCGGGCGGCAGATTGCCCGCCAGCCGCAGCAGCTGCAGGGTGAGGCTGTGAGCGCGCTCCGGCTCGAGCCGGAAGAGCAAGGGGCGCAGCAAGGGGTACATGGGGTTATTTTACCCTCTTGGACCGATGCCTGTGGGGTTTAGCCTTCGACGACCGTGATTTTCGTGCCGCCGGGCATGGGCACGGTGATATCGCCGGGGTCGTAGGGCACGACGGGCAGCGTCCAGCGGAAGACCCACTTGGCGTCTTCCGGGCGGGCGTTGACGCAGCCGTGAGAACGCGGCACGCCATAGTCGTTGTGCCAGAAGGTGGCGTGGATGGAGATGCCGGTGCCCACGAACAGCGTCGTCCAGCCGATGCCGGGGAGGTCATAGCCGCCGCCGGTGGTGCCGCCGCTCATGTGCACCGCGATGAGTTTACGCCAGATGGGGAAGGTGCCCACCGGCGTGGCCCATTTGTCCACGGCCTGGCCGGCGGCGTTGAACTTCGCCCCGGTGGAAACGCGGGTGAAAAACACCTCTTCTTTGCCTTCGTAGCAGGCCATCGTTTGGTAGTTGACGTCGACCACCACCCGCTTGTCTTCCGCGTTGGGGTGGATGGGGGTGATTTCTTCCGGCGTGATAGGGCGGAAAGCCTCGGCGCGTGCCCAGAAAATATCGCCATAAGAACCATAGCGGTCGCCGACGCGATACCACACGGCGCCGTCGTTGCCTTCCTTGATCTGGTCAACCCACAAGATCTGGCTGTAATACAGGCGGGGGCGCTGGGTTTCTTTCAGCCAGGGCGAACGCGCCGGCGGGTTGGCGAGGAAAATGTCCACATACGGCACGGTGACTTCCACCCACATGCCGTCTTTGGCGTAGGGGAAGGCTTTGAGCGGCGGGTTGGGGCGGTTCCACACGGGCTGAAGGACGGGTTCCCAGATATAGCCTTGGGGCGTTTGCACGAAACGCTGGTTGACGCGATGGACGTTGACCCCCACGACTTCCTTTTCCCAGGTGACCACCGCATCTTCGTAGAGTACGGCCACGGTAGGGCTGTCGGCATTGGGGCGGGCCTTGACTTCTACCTTGCCGCCAATGCACACGCGCCCCAGCGGCACATCTTTCGGAAACTCGGCTGCGTGTGTGAGGCGGAGGCGCGGCACCAGCAGCCCCGCGCCAAAGCCCGCGGCTGCCAGTTTCAATACATCCCGTCTTGAAAGCGTCATGTTGCACCTCCCGTCCATCGCATGAGGGCATTATACCAGCGTGTGCCCCTTGCCGCCCGGCGGCATTCGGGCTACAATAGCCCCATGACACACACGATTTTGGTTGTTGAAGACGTCCCGGCAGTGCGGGAACTGCTGCGGGTGACGCTGGAGTTCAAAGGCTACACGGTGGAAACCGCCGCTGATGGCGAAGAGGCGTTGCAGAAGATCGCCGCCCGTTACCCCGATTTGCTCGTCACCGATATTCTCATGCCGCGGCTCGATGGCTTTGCCCTGGCCCAGCGCCTGCGACGAGACCCGGCGACCCGCACCCTGCCTATTGTGTTCGTCTCGGCGACGTACGTTTCCCCTGAAGACAAGGAATTTGCTCTCAGCCTGGGGGCGGTGCGCTTTTTGGAAAAGCCCATCGACGCTGAGGAATTCTTGCTCACGGTGGCTGAGGTGCTGCACCAGCAGGAAACCGAGCCCAGGCCGCCGTTGGACGACAACGCCTTTTACCGCGGCTATCGCGAGCGATTGGAAAACAAACTGCACTACAAGGACCGCCAGATTGCGCGCCTGGAACGCCTGTTGCCCACTCTTCCCGATGCCCAAAAGCCTTCTTTTGCAGCCATGTTAGCCGAGGCGCGCCGCGAGCGACAGACCATTCGCGAAGAACTGGCCGCGGTTGACGACCTTCTTCATCCCCCTGATGCAGGCCAATGAAATGCAACCCACTTTAGACGACCTGGAAATTTTAGCCCGCCAGGCCGGTGTGATTTTGCGCGCCGGCTATGGCCAGGCCCATACCATCGATAGCAAAAGCCACGCCATTGACCTGGTGACGGAAACCGACCGCCGCTCGGAGGCTTTTTTGCTGGAAAGCATCCGCCGCCGATGGCCGGAGCATAGCATCCTCGCAGAAGAAAGCGGTGCACACGGCGGCGACGCCCACCTGTGGTATGTTGACCCCCTTGATGGCACGGTCAATTTTGCCCACGGCGTGCCCATCTTCTCGGTTTCCATTGCTTACGCCGACGGCGGTGGCGTGCGCCTGGGGGTGGTGTACGACCCCATGCGGGACGAGTGCTTCGCTGCCGAGCGGGGGCGGGGCGCATTCCTCAACGGTCAACCGCTGCAGGTGTCGGCCACGGCCTCGGTAGCCCAGGCCCTGTTGGTCACGGGCTTCCCTTATGACATCTGGACGAACCCGGATAACAACCTTGATAACTTCGCCCGCTTTGCCGTCCGCAGCCACGGCGTGCGGCGGCTGGGCTCGGCGGCGCTCGACCTGTGCTATGTGGCCGCAGGGCGCTTCGACGGTTACTGGGAAGTCCGCCTCAAGCCGTGGGACGTGGCGGCCGGTGGGCTGATTGCAGCCGAGGCGGGGGCGAAGGTAACTAACCTGCAGGGCGGGGCAGATTATCTCTCCCCGCCGCAATCCATCGTGGCTGCCAACGCCGCTTTGCACGCGGAAATGCTGAAGGTGTTGCGCGGGGAGGTGTAAATGCAACAAAAGCGATTCATCGCCGTGGCCGGCAACATTGGGGTGGGCAAATCGACCCTGGTGCACTTGCTCAGCGAACGGCTGGGATGGGCGCCGTTTTACGAACCGGAAGCCGAAAACCCCTATTTGCCCGATTTCTACCGCGACATGCGAGCCTGGGCGTTCCATTCCCAGGTGTTTTTTCTCTCGCACCGTTTGCGCATTCATCATCGGCTGATGCTGCACCCTACCTCGGTGGTGCAAGACCGGAGCGTGTACGAAGACGCTGAAATCTTTGCCCGCAACCTGTATTTGCAAGGGCACATGGCCGAGCGCGATTGGCAGACTTATCGCGGGCTTTACGACGCGCTGGTGACCTTTTTGCCGCCGCCCGACCTGGTGGTTTATTTGCGGGCGTCTGTGCCCACGCTGCAAGCGCGCATTGCCCGCCGCGGCCGCGACTATGAACGCGGCATTTCGGCGGAATATCTGGCTCAACTCAACCGGCTTTACGAGGAATGGCTGCAAAATTTTACCCTTTGCCCGGTGTTGACTGTGCCTGCTGACGATTTGGATTACGTCGCCCATCCGCCGCACCTGGACCTCATCGTGAGCAAAATTCAAGAAAAACTGGCCGGCAAAGAAGAGGTCGTGTGGCCGTAGGGGGCCTGAGGTTAGGTTATAATCTGCACATGCTGGCGTAGC
>CAYYRG010000042.1:0-10276 GCA_964474015.1 uncultured Anaerolineaceae bacterium
CCCGACATGCCCCCATGGCCTGCCGGGGCAGTGCTTTATCAGCCCATCGCCTCACAAGGCGCTTGCATGGAGAAAATTTCTATTTTATACTAAAAATAGCGCCCCCCTTTTTGCGCGCTTTGTTCTCACCAACACAGGCCACCGAAAAACCCAACGCAGAGTGTCTCTCTACCCGTGAGGAGGAAATCTCATGCGAAAACTCTCTGCCCTTATTCTGTTTGCCGGTTGGGGGTTGCTCATTGCCTGTAATTTTCCCGGTCAGGCAACGCCTCGCGCAGCAAACGGCTTGCAAACGGCCGCAGCCATGACCGTGCAAGCCGCGTTGACGCAAAGTGCCGCAACAACACCCCGCCCTTCCGAAGTGCCCGAACAGCCTTCCGCCACCCCCGTTGCGGCAACCGACACACCCCCGCCTTCTGCCACCCCCCTGCCTTCCCCCACTGCGACAGCGCAGCCCTGCAACCTTGCCCATTTCGTTGCCGACGTCACCGTGCCCGATGACACCATCTTCAAACCGGGAGAAACTTTCACCAAAACCTGGCGATTGCAAAATGTCGGCACCTGCACGTGGCAGAACTACAGCCTGGTTTTCGACAGCGGCGATCCGATGGGCGGCCCTGCCATTCAGCCCATTCCGGGTACCGTCGCGCCGGGGCAGGAAGTCGACGTCTCCGTCGACCTCACCGCGCCTTCCGATGAGGGCGAGTATAAAGGTTACTGGCGGCTGCGAGACGACAAAGGCGTCGTCTTTGGCCTGACGACAGGTAACCCTTTCTGGGTCGCCATCAAAGTGGTCAAACCTACCCCCACCCCCTTTGTCATCCTTCCCCTGCCCACCGTTCCAGTTCCAAACATTACTGTCGTCCAGGATTTTTACAGTGACGCCCCCCACGCCACCTGGACCAACAACGCCAATGTGCATCTTCCCTTTCCCGGTTCGAGCAACGATAGCAGGGGCTTCGTGCGGCGGGTGACCGGCGTCATTTTGGAAGACGGCCAGGCTTACAGTCGCGCCCTGGAAACTAATCCGAAGTGGTCGCCGGGAGGAAGCATTCGGGGGCGTTACCCTGCCGTGACTTTGCCTGCAATGGCACACTTCCGGGCCAAAATCGGCTTTCTCGGTGCCTGCAGCGCCGGGGATGTGTGGTTCCGCCTTTACGGCCAGTTCAACGGTGGGAACTACGTGCTCTTGGGCAGCTGGCATAAAACATGCGATGGCACCCTGAGCGCGGTAGATGTCAATCTTTCAGCCTATGGCGGCCAGCAGGCTGTGTTCACCCTGGCGGTTTATGCTGCTGGCACCACCCCGCCGTCCCAAGATCGCGCGGTGTGGGTCTCGCCTGAGGTGAGCACCCCATAAATTGCTCACCACTTCCTTCCTTGAGCAAGGGCACTTTCGTCGACCCGTCCTCGCCTTCCTCTGCGGGGTGAGCGAGGGCGGGTAGTTTAATTCGGCGGCGAGGCCACAACCTGACCATTGGACTATGCCCTTCCCTTTCGCATATCCGCTCAAAACGTCCCGCTTACGGCAAAATATGCTATACTCTAAGCAATCCCAATCTGCCCCGCCGGCGCCGTTCCAGCACAGGGGAATGGCGCCCGATGGGCATTGGTGGCGCGATGAACCCCATGCCTTCCTCAACCCTCACCCGCTGGGCCGCGCACCTGCACGCGCGCGGCTGGGCTGCAGGCGTGGCGGCTTTCCTCGAAGCCGCCGCCCCCTTGCAACCCCTCGGCGAGGCGCTTTTCATAGGCGGGAAATTCTTCCTCAGCCCCTGGGCCTCGCCTGAGGCCCTCCAGGCCCTGGATGCTCTGGTGACCGACGAGGAAACCCGCGCCGCCTTCCTGCAAGCCCTGCACCGCCCTCCAGGAGCAACAGCCCCATGATTTCGTTGAGCAGTGGCATTCTCAGCATCGTTGGCCTGGCCTTCGTGGTGCTGTTCGGCCTGTTGATGGTCGTGCTGCCGGTCATCAAACGGCCGCGCCCGGGGCGTGACCTGCGTCCGCTGCGGGCCCTCACACGCCTGCGCCACGCCCTGAGCCTCACCGTCGAGGCAGGCACGCGCTTCCACATCTCATTGGGGCGCGGCGAAATCACCCATCCCCGCACAGCCAGCGCCTTTGTGGGCCTCAGCGCCGCCCACCGCTTGGTGGAAGCCACTGCCATCAGCGACCGGCCGGCCATCATCACCGCGGGCACAGGCCCCTTGGGCATCCTCGCGCGCAGCACCCTGCACAGCGCCTACGCCACCGGCGCGCAGACCAACCGCTACCGCCCTGCTTATGGCCGCGTGACCGGCCTGACGCCCTTTGCTTACGCAGCCGGAGCCATGCTTGCCGCGCGCGACGACGCGGCCGCCGCCAACTTCCTCAGTGGAAGTTTTGGCGCCGAAGTCGCCCTCATGGCCGATGGCATGGCCGGAGAAGACACCCTCACCGTTGGGGGCACCGACAGCGTGGCGGCGCAAGCCGTGCTCTATGCCGCCGCCGATGAACCCCTCATCGGCGAAGAAGTCTTCGCCAGCGGCGCTTATCTGAACGCGGGGGCGCTCCACGGCACCAGCCTGCTCACGCAAGACATTTTCCGCTGGCTGCTTATCCTCGCCATCGTCGGTGGCGCCATCGTCAAAATGTTGGGGGTGCTGCCATGAAAATGAAATCCCCCCTCGCCACTGCTGTTGCCATGGCCGTAGGGCTGGTGGTGCTCTTTGGCTACTTCTTCCCCCTGCCGGTCTTCACTGGCCTGCGCACCCTGTTGCTTCAATGGGCACTCATCCTCGCGGGCACGGCGCTTTTCGTTGGCATGGTCAACCTGAGCCAATACCACTGGGCACAAATCCGCAACCGCCGGAAACCACTGGGCAGCCTCGTAGTGATGATTTCCCTGTGGCTGACCTTTGCCCTGGCGCTCTACGCTTCCCCCGCCAGTGCGCCCATCCAATGGCTATTCAACGCCATCATTGTGCCCACCAGCGTGGCGCTGCTGGGGCTGCTGGCCTTCACCCTGGCCTACGCCGCAGTACGGCTGCCGCGCCGCCGACCAGGGCTGATGGCCGTGCTCTTTCTGGGCACGGCGGTGCTCATCATGCTGGGCGCCGTAGCCCTGCCCGGGATGGGTATGCTTCCCTTCATCGGCGACACACTCCGGCCCTGGCTGGCCCAGGTGCCCGCGGCAGCCGGCGCGCGCGGCATCCTGTTAGGCGTCGCCCTCGGCACCGTGGCCACCGGCCTGCGCATCCTCCTGGGCAGCGATCGCCCTTACGGTGAATGACATGAGCGACCAGATCCGTTGCCCCATGTGCGGTAAACCCAACCCGGCAGACGCCGAAATCTGCCGCTATTGCCACGCGCGCCTCAAACCCCTGCGGCCAGGGGAAGCCCCTCAACCCAAATCCACCGCTGAACTGGAAAGCACCCTGCCGCCGTGGATGCAAACCCTGCGAGAAAACACAGCCGCCGACGCCCTGCCCGAAACCGGTGAACTGCCGCTGGACCTGGCAGCAGGGGGTGAACCAGCAGAAGAACCCCTGCCCGCCGAGGAAGAGGACACCGCCGAAGACGACCTGCTGTGGGCACCCGACGAAGAAGAGGATGACCTGCCCGATTGGCTGAAATCGCTGGGAGGCGAAGAAAGCGAAGAAAGCAAAGAAAGTGAGACGGTGGAAAACGCCCCGCCCGCGCCCGTCGAAGAAGCCCTGCCTGCCGCAACGCCCCTCACCCCGGAGGACGAGGCCGAAAGCACCCCGCCCCTCGCCGCCGACGAAACCGCACTCCCCGACTGGCTCGCTGGCGACCAGACCCCCGCCGAGGAAACCTCCGCCGACCAGGCCACCAGCCTTCCCGATTGGCTGGCCCCCGAAGCCGAGGCCGAGGCCGAAAGCGCCCCGCCCCTCGCCGCCGACGAAACCGCACTCCCCGACTGGCTCGCTGGCGACCAGACCCCCGCCGAGGAAACCTCCGCCGACCAGGCCACCAGCCTTCCCGATTGGCTGGCCCCCGAAGCCGAGGCCGAGGCCGAAAGCGCCCCGCCCCTCGCCGCCGACGAAACCGCACTCCCCGACTGGCTCGCTGGCGACCAGACCCCCGCCGAGGAAACCTCCGCCGACCAGGCCACCAGCCTTCCCGATTGGCTGGCCCCCGAAGCCGAGGCCGAGGCCGAAAGCACCCCGCCCCTCGCCGCCGACGAAACCGCACTCCCCGACTGGCTCGCTGGCGACCAGACCCCCGCCGAGGAAACCTCCGCCGACCAGGCCACCAGCCTTCCCGATTGGCTGGCCCCCGAAGCCGAGGCCGAGGCCGAAAGCGCCCCGCCCGGGCAGGCGTCCCTTCAGCCTTTCCTGGCCGATGTGGACCTGCCGGAAGATCTGTTGCAAGAAACGCCGGACTGGCTGGCGCTGCTCTCGCCCGACGAAGACGCCACCGAAGAAGCCCCAGAAAAAATTGCCGGGGCTGAAGAAGCCGGGCCATCGGATGCGCTGACCGCGGGCGAGCTGCCTTCCTGGTTGGAGGCCATGCGTCCTGTTGCGGCTGCCTCGGTTGGTGGGGCAGAAGAGGACGAGGCCGTCGAGACCGAAGGGCCTTTAGCCGGGCTGCGGGGGGTCATCGCCCCGCCCGAACCCACCCTGGTCAAGCCCGGTCGGGTTGCCACCATTGGCGGCAAACTGTTTCTCACCGACCAGCAGGAGGCGCAGGCCAAAACCCTGCAGGCGCTCCTCGCCGAGGAGTTTGCCCCGCGCGAACCCGAGAAGCCCCCCACGGTGAGCCGGCAGCGCGCGCTGCGCTGGTTCATCGGGGTGGTGCTGCTGGCCGTGGCCTTCCTGCCGCTGATTTTGCCCCCCTTGCAGGCCCCACCCCCCAATCGCATCCTGCCCGCAGCGCGAGCCGCTTTGCAGGCGGTCGATGCCGTGCCGCAAGGCGCGCCGGTGCTGGTAGGGGTGGACTATTCGCCTGCCTTTGCTGCCGAAATGGAAACCACCGCCGCACCGTTGCTGCGCGACCTGCTGGCAAAAGGGGCGCGGCTGACCGTGGTTTCCACCCAGCCCACCGGCCCCGCGCTGGCCACCCGTTTTTTCCAGCAGGGGCTGAGTGCTCAGGAAGGCCGGCAATACCTCAACCTGGGCTACCTGCCTGGGGGGACGGCAGGGCTGTTCGCTTTTGCCCAAAACCCCCGGCTGGTGTTCACCCACGCCGCAGGCCACACCCGGCTGTGGGAAACGCCCTTTTTGCAAACCGTTCACCGGATGAGCGACTTCGCGATGGTGGTCGTCATCACCGAAGACGCCGACACGGCGCGCGCCTGGATCGAGCAAGTGCGCCCGGCGTTGGGCGATCACACGCCGCTCATCGCGCTCATCAGCGCCCAGGCCGAGCCGATGATCGAGCCTTATTACGAAACCGCGTCCCATCAGGTGGCAGGGGTGGTCACCGGCATGGCCGGCAGCCTGGCTTACAGCGCGGCCCGCGGCCAACAGCCCGACGCGCCGCTACGCGGCCAATGGAGCAGTTACAGTTACGTGATCTTGTTCGCCGCCCTGATGGTGGCTGCGGCAGGGCTTTACAACCTGGCGCTGGGCTGGAAGGAAGCCCACGCCCGCCGCGCTGTCGTCGCTGAAGCCGAACTGGCCGAGGCAGATTCCGAGGAAGAAGAGGCATAACGCATGGCGTCCCTGCTTGGCGCACTGGTAGGTTTCCTCATCACCGTGACGGTGCTCAGCTACGTCTTTTTCCACGACTGGGCGCTGTTTCGGCTGGTGATGTACGTTTTCATTGGCGTCACGGCTGGCTATGCCGGTGCCGTAGCCTTTCGCAGCGTGCTGTGGCCGATGCTCTTCCAGCCGTTGATCTTCGACCGGCAACTGCTGCTGCTCGTGCCGCTCTTCTTGGTGCTCTTGCTGCTGACCAAAGCCTTCGAGGGCAGGCTCAGCCGTTGGGGCAATGTGGCCGTGGCTTACCTGGTGGGGGTAGGGGCTGCGGTCGCGGTCGGCGGCGCGGTGCAGGGCACCATTTTGCCCCAAACCCTCACCACAATGGATGCCTTCAATTTCCGTTTGATGACGGCGCGGGGCATCGGGCTGGCCGAATTCCTCACCACCGGCACGTTCATGCTCGTGGGCACCGTGACGACCCTGGCCTATTTCCATTTCGGCGCTCACCCGCGCAAAAACCGCCCGCCGCAGCGGCTGCGGTGGATTTCCGCTTTAGGGGTTGTGGGCGAATGGTTCATCGCAATCACTTTCGGGGCACTGTTTGCGGGGGTATACCTGGCAGCCGCCACCGCCCTCGCTTCCAGCGCCAGCACCGTGTGGCAGTTCATCCTCCGCTGGCTTCCCCATTGACCGAGGTATGATGGCAACTTCGTTAGTGGACGCCGACAGCCTGTTGGCCCTCGATGTAGGCAACACCCACACGCGTGCGATGCTCTTCGACGCGGTGGAAGACCGTTACCGCCTGGTGGCGATGGGGGTCGCGCCGACCACCGCAGGAGCGCCGCAGCGCGACGTGCGTGCTGGCATCCGCCAGGCCCTCACCCAGGTAGCCGAGGTCACCGGCCGCAGGCTGCTCGACAAAGACGGACAAATCATCATCCCTGCCGAAGAAGGGGCAGGCGTCGACCAGGTGGTGGTCACCCTCTCGGCAGGCAAGCCGCTCAGCATTGTGGTGGCGGGGGTGCTGCCTCAGGTTTCCGTGCGCAGCGCCCGTCGCCTGGCAGAAACCATCTACGGACGCATTGCAACCCAACTGCATCTCAACGACCACCTGGGCATGGAAGGCCGCATCAACGCGGTGGTACAGGCGCGCCCCGATGTGGTCATTCTGGCCGGGGGGCTGGAAAACGGCGCCTCGCAAGCGGTGCTGCAAATGGCCGAAGCAGTAGGGCTGGCAGCGTACCTTATTCCCCAGGGGCAGCGACCTGAAGTGCTCTTCGCCGGCAACAGCCGGCTGCAAGAACGCATCAAAGACATGCTGGAAGGCATCACGCCGCTTTACACGGCGGCCAATGTCCAACCTGCGTTGGCGCAAGAACAGCTCGGCCCGGCGCAGGAAGCCTTGCTGGAAATCTACCGCCAGGTGCGGGAGCGCCAGGTTCCCGGCCTGCAAGATTGGCTGGCCCCGCTGCGCGGGCGCAGTGCCTTTTACCCCACAGGGTACGCTTTCGGGCGCATGGTGCGCTTTCTCAGCCGGGTGTACGACCCCTCGAAAGGCGTGTTGGGTGTGGATGTGGGCGCCGAGGCGGTGACGGTGGCCGCAGCATGGGGCGGGGAAGGGGTGCTCAAAACCCTCGCGGGGTTAGGGCTGGGCAGCAGCCTGCCCGACCTGCTGCGCCACGTGCCTGCCGAGCGCATCCTGCGCTGGCTTCCCATCGACGTGCCCACTGCCGACCTGGTCGATTACCTCTACAACAAATCGCTGCACCCGGAGAGCATTCCCCTGACCGAAGAAGATCTGGCTGTCGAACAAGCCCTGGCCCGGCTGGTGCTGCGTACGGCGGTGCAGCAAGCCTGGCGTCATTTCCCGGTGCAGCAACGCCAAAAATTTGGCGCGCTGTTGCCCTATTTCGAGCCCATTCTGGCTTCCGGCAGCGTGCTCACCCGCGGCGCGACCCATGCCCAGGCCCTCTTGACCTTGCTCGACGGCATTCAGCCCAGCGGCATTACCACCTTTGTGCTGGACGAGAACCACCTCCTCCCTGCCCTGGGCGCGGCAGCCGATCTCAACCCGGTGCTCAGCGTGCAGGTGCTGGAATCGCACCATTTCGTGCCGCTGGCCACGGTCATCACAGCCGCCCACCGGGTGACAAAGATGGGCGCGCCGATTTTGCGCATTCACATCGAAACCGACACCGGCGAGCAGGGCAAGGTGGAACTCAAAACCGGCCAGTTGCGCGTGGTGCGTCTGCGGCCAGGGCAAACGGCAAAGGTCGAAATTCAACCGTTACGCGGCAGCGATGCCGGCTTTGGTCCCGGACGGCGCGGGTCGGCCATCGTCAACGGCAGCACACTGGGGCTGGTGCTCGACGGTCGCGGCCGCCCGGTTTTCCTGCCCAAAGATGCCGAAAAACGCCGTGCCCTGCACCGCCAGTGGCTGGATGCCCTGGGCGGGTAGGCACATTTCTTGCAAGCCCTGAAGTGAGAGGAGCAGCATGAGCATCGAGAGACCGGTCGTGCGGGTGATGCCTCTGGCAACCATCAAGCAGCCACGGATGCTGCCGGTGCCCGGGCGCGTCGTGGTCAACCAGGGACAGGCCGTCAGCGCCACTGCCGCCGTGGCCGAAGCCCATTTGGAACCCCACTACCGGCTGGTCAACGTCGCGCAGGCGCTCAAAGTGCCGCGCACCCGCGCCGACGAATACATCACCTGCCGGGCAGGCGAGGTCGTGCATCAAGGCGATGTGCTCGCCGAAAAAAAAGGTGTCGTCCGGCAAGTTGTCCACTCGCCGGTGGATGGTGAAGTGGTGGTCGCCGGTGATGGGCAGGTGCTGTTGCGGGAATACCGCCAACCGTGGGAACTGCCCGCCGGCCTGCCAGGCAAGGTGACCCAGGTGTTTCCCGAGCGCGGTGTGGTGCTGACCACCAAAGGCACGGTGATCGACGGTGCGTGGGGCAACGGGAAAATAGCCTATGGCCTGGTGCATCCCCTCACCGAGCGCGCCGACCAGCCCGTCACCGCGGATCTGTTGAGCGTGGAGCTGCGCGGGCTGGTGCTCGTCGGCGGCGTGCTGGAAGATGCGCGCGTGCTCAAGATGGCCGCCGAGTTGCCCGCGCGTGCGCTGGTTGTGGGCAGTATGCGCGCCGCGCTCATTCCCGAAGCCTTGCAGGCCCCTTTCGCGATCGTGGTCACCGACGGGTTTGGCAACGGCGGCATGAATGCGCGAGCGTTCCGCTTGCTGCGCACCAGCGCCGAACGGCAGGCTGCCGTGCTGGCCGAAACACCGAAGCCCTACGAGGGGCAACGGCCGGTGATTGCCATCCCTCTCACGAGCGCGGAGTTCCCACCGGAACCACCAGCAGCCGCGCCCCTTGAGGAAGGCACGACCGTGCGGGTAGTCCGCGCGCCTTACCTGGGCGCGGTGGGCACTGTGGTCAGTCTGCCTGAGGGCATGGTGCGCTTTGCCAACGGCGTACGCGCCCCTGCCGTCGATGTGCGGCTGGAAAGCGGCGAACGCGTCACTGTGCCTGTTGCCAACGTGGAAGTTTTGATACAATCGTAATGATGTTGCTGTTTTACCCCAGGAGGAGTAGCCGATGGCTTTCGACGATAATTCCACCATTCCGCCCTTTCCCGAAGACGAATTGTCCTCTGACAACTTGGGTTTCGACGACGAAACCGCAGCCTTTGGCGACGAAGAGCCCCTCGGTGAGGAGCCCGGCGGCCCCACCGACAACAAGACCTTCATCATCGCGGTGGCAGGGCTGATAGGCTTTCTCGTACTGGCCATGGCGCTGATGGCCGCCTATGCCTTCTTCGTATTGCCCTCCAAGAAAAAGGCGCAGGCCACTCAGGTGGCCCAAATCAATGCCCAAAACACGGCCATCGCCCAGGGGTTGACGGCCACGGCTGCAGCCGCGTTGTGGACGGCTACCCCTACCTCCACCCCTGTCCTGACACCAACCCCGAAGCCCACCAACACGGTAGTGGCTGCTGCTCCCGCCACCCCCACGCCGGTCGTGGCACAACAAGCCTCGCCTACCCCCGTGGCAGCCATCAACGCAACAGCCTTTGCCCTCACCGCGACTTCCATCGCGATGACCAATGCCGCCGCAGCAGCGAGTGCCCAGCCCACTTCACTGGCGCAAACCGGCTTTGCCGACCAGGTCGGCTTGCCGGGGCTGGTGGCCGTGGCCGCCCTGCTCATCGTTGTTATTTTCCTCGCCCGGCGCTTACGACAGTCGGTCTGAGTTCCTGCTGCTCTTCCGGGGTCAATAGACAGCCTGCCATGCCGCGCGGAAATTTCCGCGCGGCTGTCGTTTCTCTGCCCCGCGGTTCACTCACCCGCCTCGCGCCATCAGCACAAGACGCCCCCCTTGCTGCCCCGCGCCGAGCCGCTGCAGGCAGCAAAGCCCTCTCACGGCCAATGCAGCAGGCTGCTTCGAGCAAAGACCTGACCGGGTTCCCCTTTGACTTCAGGAGACGCCTACGTCCACCCACCGCAGCGCATCGCCCTTGGGAATGTCGCGCAGGGCTTTGGTGCCTATCACTGC
The DNA here is from genome assembly GCA_964474015.1 of uncultured Anaerolineaceae bacterium. Taxonomy (GTDB): domain Bacteria; phylum Chloroflexota; class Anaerolineae; order Anaerolineales; family DRMV01; genus DRMV01. The sequence goes on from CAYYRG010000042.1 coordinate 10,200, forward strand.
GTCTATCTCCCACGATTGGATCGCGCCGATGACGTTGGGGCGCAGGACGTCGAGCATCTCGCGGGTGATGGTTTCCC
>CAYYRG010000043.1:0-10236 GCA_964474015.1 uncultured Anaerolineaceae bacterium
CGGAGGCCATCTTGGAAGCCTACTGCGTCAAATGCAAAACCAAACGAGAGATGAAAGACCCCAAACCGGTGTTCACCGCCTCGGGCACGCCGGCCACCGAGGGTGTGTGCCCCGTGTGCGGCACCAAAATGTTCCGCATGGGGCGCACCCCCGCCCACGAAGGGCTGACCCCGCCGCCCCCCAGCCAGCGCAAACGCAAAAAAGCCAAAAAGGCCGTCAAGCGCAAGGGCAAACTGGTCATCGTCGAATCCCCGGCCAAAGCCCGCACCGTGGGGCGCTTTTTGGGCAAAGGCTACACCGTGAAAGCCTCGGTGGGGCATGTGCGCGACCTGCTGCGTTCCCAACTTTCGGTGGACGTGGAAAACAACTTCCAGCCCAAATATCGCGTGCCCAACGAAAAGCGCAAGGTGGTCAAGGAACTCAAGGCTTTAGCCGAGCGCGCCGAAGAAATCTACCTCGCCACCGACCCCGACCGTGAAGGGGAAGCCATCGCCTGGCACCTGATGGAAGCCACCGGCATGGAGCCGGAGCGCACCCGGCGGGTGGTGTTCCACGAAATCACCAAACCGGCCATCGAAGAAGCCTTTAGCCATCCCCGCGGCCTCAACATGCACCTGGTGGACGCCCAGCAAGCCCGCCGCGTGCTCGACCGCCTGGTGGGCTACACCCTCAGCCCCATTCTGTGGCGCAAGGTGCGGGGGCGTCTCTCCGCGGGGCGGGTGCAATCGGTGGCGCTGCGCATGGTGGTGGAACGCGAGCGCGAAATCGAGGCCTTCACCCCCGAAGAATACTGGACCATCGACGCGGAATTCCTGCCCGAGGGGCTGAAGAAAACCTTCACCGCCCGGCTGAGCAAAATCGACGGGCAAGACCCCGCCCTGCCCAACGAAACCGAAACCCAGGCCGTGGTAGCCGACATGCAGACTGCCGCCTACACCGTGACGGCGGTCAAGCGCGGGCAGCGCAAACGCCGCCCCAGCGCCCCCTTCACCACCAGCACGCTGCAGCAGGAAGCCTCGCGCCGGCTGGGCTTCACCGCCCGCCGCACCATGGCCCTCGCCCAACAACTGTACGAGGGCGTCGACGTCGGCAACGGCGGCAGCACCGGCCTGATCACCTACATGCGCACCGACTCGACCAACATCTCGCCCCTCGCCCAAAAAGAGGCCCGCGCCTACATCGGCGAGCGTTTCGGCAAAGAATTCGTGCCCGCCAAACCGCCCTTCTACCGCACCCGCGCCCAGCGCGCCCAGGAAGCCCACGAAGCCATCCGCCCCACCTCGGTGCTGCGCACCCCCGAAAAGGTCAAACAGTACCTCAGCCGCGACCAATACCGCCTCTACCGCCTGATCTGGCAGCGCTTCGTGGCCTCCCAAATGGAAGCCGCGGTGTACGACACCCTCTCGGTACAAATCGAAGGCAAAAGCGCCACCCACACCTACCGCCTGCGGGCTTCCGGCTCGTCGGTGCGCTTTCCCGGCTTCCTGGTGCTCTACGAAGAGGCCAAAGACGAAGACAGCAAAGAAGAAGCCAACATCACCATCCCCCAGGAAATCGCCCAGGGACAGGCTTTGCAGTTGGTGAAAGTCACCCCCGAGCAACACTTCACCCAGCCGCCGCCGCGCTACACCGAAGCCACCTTAGTGCGCACCCTGGAAGAAAACGGCATCGGGCGGCCTTCCACCTACGCCCCCATTCTGGCGACCTTGCAGCAGCGCGGCTATGTCAAGCGGGAAAACAAGCGCCTGGTGCCCACCGAAACCGGCAAACTGGTCAACGACCTGCTGGTGAAACACTTCCCCGATGTGATCGACGTGGGCTTCACCGCCCAGATGGAAGAAAAACTGGACAAAGTGGCCGCGGGCGAAACCGAATGGGTCGAAGTGGTGCGCGAATTCTACCTGCCGTTTTCCAAAGAAGTGGAAGCCGCCGAAAAAGCCATCCCCGAAATGAAGCAAGAACCGGAACCCATTGGCCGCAAATGCCCGAAGTGTGGCGGCGAACTGGTCATCCGCTGGGGGCGGTATGGCAAATTCATCGGCTGCGCCAACTTCCCGGAATGCCGCTACACCGAGCCGTGGCTGGAAAAAATCGGTGTGAAATGCCCCAAGTGCGGCGGTGAGATCGTCGAGCGGCGCACCCGCCGCGGGCGCATCTTCTACGGCTGCGCCAACTACCCCGAATGCGACTTCACCTCGTGGAAGCGCCCGCTGCCCACCCCCTGCCCGCAATGCGGCGGCCTGCTGGTCGTGGCGAACAAATCCTCGGCGCAATGCACCGAATGCGGCGCGACCTTCCCCTTAGACGAAGTGGCCTCCTCTACCGAGAAGCCAGAGAGGGACAAAGAAACAGCCCCAGCGGGTTGAGCGGGCTGAAGCGTGGATGGCACGCCTCTTGCACCCATTCAAACATCGTTGATCTACCGACCCGGTTGCGTTTTCCCTCATGTTGGGCTACAATGGAAACACCCACAGCATGGGGAAAGCCATTTTGAACGACGCATCGCGTGAACCTGAGGAGTGGTGCCGATGGAAAACAAAGCAGTCAGCAAAACCCCTGACAAGAACACCTTGCTCTTAGCCGGTGTAGGCGGCGCGGCTTTCGTGGTTGGCCTGCTGATCGGCCTGGTGGTACTGGGCTGGTGGTTGTGGCCGGTCAAATGGATCAACGCCGCCCCGCAACACCTCAGCCCCCAATACCAGCGTGAATACCTCCAAATGGCCATAGAAGCCTACGCCTTTACCGGAGATGCTCAGGCAGCCAAAGCACGTTTTGATGCCCTTGGCGAAAAAGGCCCGGCTTTGCTGGAAGCGCTGGCAAAAAAGCCCCCCAAAGCCATCAACATTTACACCCTCAGCAGTTTTGCCGACGTCGTGGGCGTCAAGCTCACGGGCCTGCCAACCGAAGCCCAGCCGCCGCAACCGGCAGCCAAAACACCCCAGGCAGGGGGCGGGCAGACAGGCACACCCACGGCGCTCAGCCAGCTCATGCTCACCCCCACCCCCGCCGAAATGCCCGCGCGAAAAAGCGCCACGTTTCGCCTGGTGGCGTTCCTGTGCGGCATTGGGCTGATTGCCCTCATCGTCGCGGCGTTGTTGTTCTACTTCACTTCCATGCGCCGCGGCAAAGGGCCCAAAGCACCGATCACGGCTGCCCAACGCGCCCAGGCGATGACCCAAAGCGCCCAAAGCACCGATTTCGAGGCCGAGGGGAAAGAAGCTCCTCTTTCCCAATTCATGACCACTTACGTCCACGGCGACGACCTGTTCGACGATTCGTTCAGCATCGATTCCCCCACGGGCGAGTTCCTGGGCGAGTGCGGCGTGGGCATTACCGAAACCATTGGCGTCGGCGAACCCAAACGGGTGATGGCCTTCGAAATCTGGATTTTCGACAAGAACGACATCCAGACCGTGACCAAGGTATTGATGAGCGAACACGCCTATAACGACGAGGCCATTCGCGAACGGCTTGCTGCCAAAGGCGAGCCTGTACTGGCCCGCCCTGGTGAGGAAATCGTGCTCGAAACGGCCAAGCTTCAAATGCGCGCCCGCGTGGTAGATATGGCTTACGGCAACGACGCCCTGCCCGCGAACAGCTACTTCGACCGCCTGACCCTGGAACTGGCCGTGTGGCCGAAAGAAGGCTGACCCTCCTTGGATATGAAACCAAACGAGGCCGCTCGATGGAAAGCGGCCTCGTTGCACGTCTGAGCGGCGCTGCGTTCAGGGTCAATAGGCAATTTCCAAAATTTTGAAGCGAATCTCGCCACCGGGGGTCTTGACCAGCACCTCGTCGCCCACCTTTTTCCCCAACAAGGCGCGCCCAATCGGCGATTCGTGGGAAATTTTACCCTCGCGCGGACTGGCTTCAGCAGGGCCTACAATATGGTAGGTTTCTGGGGGTTCATTGCCTTCCTGAATGGTGACTTTGGCACCCATGTCAATGACGTCTTTGTGGCCATTGTCTTCAATGATGATGGCCTGCCGCAGCAGAGCCTCGATTTCCTGAATGCGACCTTCCAGGAAGCCTTGCTCTTCTTTCGCGGCAATGTAATCGGCGTTCTCGGAAAGGTCGCCCATTTGAATGGCTTCCCGCAAACGCTTTGCCAGTTCGGTGCGTTTGGTAGTCTTGAGGAATTCCAGTTCCTCCCGCAGGCGCTGAGCGCCTTCTGGGGTCAGGTAATGTTGCCGGTCGTTCATGAATGCCTACCTCCGTATTTGAGTCTCAGGGCCGGGTTTTGGGATCGAACATTTTACGATGCTCTTCGATGGCATAGCGGTCGGTCATGCCCGCGATGTAATCGCAGACGGCGCGTTCCAGCCCACGGTCTTCAACCCATTGCTGAATGTGGCGCGGCAGGGTATGAGGTTCGGCGGTGTAGGCTTGGAAAAGGTCGGTAATGATGCGCTCGGCTTTGACAGCCATACGCACAACCCGATGGTGCCGATAAAGGTTGTTGTAGAGAAAATCTTTGAGCTCGCGATTGCGGCGGGTCATCACTTCGCTGAAGCCGATGACGTTGTAAGGCAATTGCTGAAGTTCCAGCCGCGACTTGACGCCGCTTTCCCGCAGTTTCTGCGCCGTGGTGTAAACCACATCGGTCACTTCCAGGCCAATCAGCCGCCGAATGAGACGATGGCGGGTCAGTTCATCCAGTTCGCCGTTGTGCCAGCCAATGCTTTCTTTCAAAACCTCCCACAACTCCAGGCCGTCCAGCATGTAGGGGGTAATCATGCCGGAACGCAAACCATCATCGAGGTCGTGGGCGGTATAAGCCAGTTCATCCGCTGCGTTGGCAATCTGCGCTTCCAGATGCCCTCGCAGTTCGGGATCGTAATCGCTGGCGTCCGACACGTCGTATTCCGTTTCATGCTTGACGATGCCTTCCCGCACCTCCCAGGTCAGGTTCAGGCCGGGGAAATCGGGGTAGCGGTTTTCGAGTTTCGTCACGATACGCAGCGATTGCTTGTTGTGGTCGAAGCCGCCGTGATCTTTCATCAGGCGATTAAGGGTGACCTCTCCCGCGTGTCCAAAGGGCGGGTGACCCAAATCATGCGCCAGGCAAATGGCTTCGGTCAGGTCTTCGTTCGCGCCCAATGCCCGCGCAATCGTCCGCCCCACTTGCGTAACCTCCAGCGTGTGGGTCAGGCGCGTGCGATAGTAATCGCCCTCGTAATTGATGAAAACTTGCGTTTTGTATTCCAGCCGCCGGAAAGCGGTGGTATGCAAAATGCGGTCGCGGTCGCGCTGAAAGACGGTGCGATATTCTGACTCGTCTTCAGGGTAGGCGCGCCCCTTGGTTTCACTGCTTTTGCAGGCATAGGGCGCCAACGACTGCGCTTCGAGCGCCTCCAACTGCTCACGGGTGAACAACATGGTCGTCTCCCTGAAAAAAGCGAAGCGAGGAAAAACCAACCTCCCCCGTGGGGAGGTTCTGCCACGCTAAGTTTAATGCCGAATAAGGAAGGTGTCAATGGGGGTGCCACCCAGCAGCCTGCTGCTCCGCCCTCTTCACGCGTGTGTATGGTGCCCAGGGCGGCCTCGCGAGGGCGCGCGGGCATCTCTGCCGCCGCCAGCACTCCCCTGGCTATACGAAGTTCGCCAGCGAGGGTAAAGCCACAACGCTGCCAACAGCACCAGCCATGCCACCACCTCGGCCACGCGCACCCCGCCCAAAACTGTGACGCTATCACCGCGAAAGGCTTCCACGAACATCCGCACCGCCGCCAGCAGCCCCACCGTGGCCAGGAAAAGCGTGCCATCGCCGCGACTTTGCCGCGAAAGCCGCCATATCGCCACCAAAACCCCTGCGCTCAGCAACACTTCGTACACCTGCGTGGGGTGCCGCTTCGCCCCCCACAGCGTCACACCCCAAGGCAGATGGGTCGGCATCCCATAAGCATCACCGCTGAGCACATGCGCCACCCCTACGAAAAGCGCCATCACCGCCAAACCGGGGGCCAGGGCGTCGAGCGTAGCCCGAAAGGGTAATTGCTTCCGCTGGGCATACAACCACGCCACCGCCACCCCCACCGCCACCCCCGTCGCGGCGTCTAACGTTTGGGGATTCAACGCCAGCAAACTCAGCGGCGCCTTGAGAAAGGCTTCGGGGTAACGGGCAGCGTAACCCAGGCGCGCGCCCACGACGCCTCCCAGCAAGCCCAAAAGCACCAAATTGCTGATGGTTTCTCCGGAAAGCCGCAAACGCAACGCCTGCCGTGAGACAACTTCCAACCCCAGCCACAGCCCCAACAACAGCGCCAGACCGGGCAGTTGCAACATTACAGGCCCAATGTGCAGATAAGGCAACATCAGGGCGCCTCCTCGCGCAGCAGGTCTTCCACCTTGGAACGAATCAGCCCTTCGCTCATCGGCCCTCCTACCACCACCGAACGGATCACGCCCCGCCGGTCGATGAAAAACGTCGTGGGGGTGCCCTGCACCCGATACAAACGGCTCACCTGTGCTCCCCCATCCAGCAAAATCGTAAAGCCCAGCCCATAACGCCGCACGAAAGCGCTCACGGTAGCCGTATCGGTTTCCACCGTGACAGCAAGCACGCGCAAGCCGCGCGCCTTCTCGTCGGCATACACCCGCTGCAAGGCGGGCATCTCAGCCTTGCAAGGAGCACACCACGTTGCCCAAAAGTTTAGCAGCACCACCTGCCCTCGCAAATCATGCAGACTCACGCGCTGGCCATCCAGCGTGGGAAGGGTAAAATCGGGGGCAGCAAAACCTTCCCGGGGCGCAGGCGGTGGCCCCCCGTGTACGCTTTCCACCGGGGCGCGAGTCAACCAGATCCATCCCGCGCCTAAAAGGGCGGCCACGGCCAAGATCACATGATAAGTTCGCGGCTGAAAATGCGGCACAAACGCCTCCTTTCGTCTCATCGTGGACAAAATCTTACCACCACTTTTTGCACATTTCTTGGTTTTCGTCTATAATCATCAGTGTCTGCCCCTCAGGCAGGCAAACCTGCGCGTGCTTCGAAGGCCAAAACATGAACGACACCCGCTCCGAACGGCTGCAAGGCTACATTCGACGTCTGCTGGAAACCCACGCCGACGCGCTCTGGCAGCACCTTCCGCAGGCAGAAAGCATCGTACAAACGCTGGTTGCCACCCTCACCAGCGACGCTTACCTGCAACGCCAGCCGCCGCTGGGGCCTACGCAATACGTCTTGGGATTGCCCCCCCGCCACAGCGAGGCCATTCGCCAAAACGGCCATCTGCTCGACACCCTGGCGCTTGCCATCCATAAAGCCGGGCACGACATCGGGCTGCGCTTCCCGGTGCTGCCGCGCGTGCTGCTGGAAAACCGCCCCGACCTGCCCCCCCACGGCTTTGCCCTGGAAGCCCAAATCTGGGAACCCGAAGCCCTGCAAGCCGTCCCGCTGGACCCAGAAGTCAACATCCCACCCCAAAGCGCCTACCTCATCATCAACGGCAGTCAGGTATTTTCCCTGGAACAGCCGTTAGTGCACATTGGCCGCCGCCCCGACAACGATCTGGTGTTGGACGACCCGCGCATTTCCCGCCTGCACGCGCAACTGCGCGCCAACCGGGGGCGGTTCATGCTCTTCGACCTCAATTCCACTGGCGGCACCTTAGTGAACGGCAAGCGCATCACCGCCACCATCCTTTACCCCGGCGACGTGATTACCCTGGCAGGGACGACCTTGGTCTACGGCCAGCGTGCCACCCGCCCTTTGCAGGAACGCCCCTACGAAGCCACGCGGCCGCATGTGGTCAACCTCAAAACCACCGTCACCCTGCGCCGCCCCCTCCTCGACCCTGAAACCGACGAGGAACTCTGACCAGGAGAGACGCTCATGGTGTCATCATCCAAACCCATTCTCCTCGGCATCATCGGCGGTTCCGGCCTGTATGCCATGGAAGGGCTGGAAGACGTCGAGGAACACACCATCGAAACCCCCTTCGGGAAACCCAGCGCGCCCATCGTGGTCGGCACGCTGGAAGGCCAGCGCGTGGCCTTCCTGGCGCGGCATGGCATCGGCCATCACATTTCGCCTTCCGAAATCAACTATCGCGCCAACATCTATGCCCTCAAAAGCCTGGGCGTGGAGCGCATCGTCAGCATTAGCGCATGCGGCTCGCTGCGGGAAGACTACGCCCCAGGTCACATCGTCATCCCCGACCAGCTGTTCGACTTTACGCGCAACCGACCGCGCTCTTTCTTCGGAGAAGGGTTCGTGGCCCACGTCAGCGTGCCCGAACCGTTCTGTCCCGACCTTTCCGAACACCTGGCCGCCGCTGTGGAAGCCACCGGCGCGACCCTGCATCGCGGCGGCACCTACATCACCATCGAAGGGCCACGCTTCTCGACCAAAGCCGAATCCAACATCTTCCGCTCTTGGGGCATGTCGCTCATCGGCATGACCACCGCGCCGGAAGCCTTCCTGGCGCGGGAAGCCGAAATGTGCTATGCCGTGATGGCCCACGTGACCGACTACGACGTCTGGCACGTCAACGAAGCCCCCGTGACGGTAGATATGGTGATAGAAACCCTGCGCCGCAACCTGCGCACCGCCCAGGAAGCCATCCGCAACCTGGTCAAGCGGCTTCCCGCCGAGCGGCATTGCAGTTGCAGCACAGCCTTAGCCAACGCGCTCATCACCGACCCCGCCGTCATTCCGCCGGAAACGCGCCAAAAGCTCGGGCTGCTGGTCGACAAATACCTCGCATCCTGACCCTGCACGCCCCTGCCCGCCGCGTCCATTTCCATGACGATACAAAAAGCCCTGATACTCGCCGACCGCTGGCTATTGCTGGCGGCGGCGTTCGTTTTGGGCAACCTTGCCCTCTTCGCCGCCCGCGCTTTGCCCCCCCAGCGCGAGGAGATCGCCGTGCTGGCAGCGGCGTGGCTCGCGGCAGTGCTGTTATTGCACACAACCGCCCGCCGTCACACTCCCCACGCGCCCGCGGCGCTGCTGCCCGCGGCGCTCACGCTGAGCGGCTGGGGATTGATGGGTATCTGGCGGGTAGCCCCCCGCTATGGGCTACGGCAGGCCCTCTGGTTGCTGGTGGCCGCCCTGGCTGCGGCGTGGCTGTTGGCGCTGCCGCGTCTGCTCCCGTGGCTGCGCCGTAGAGCCTTCCCGCTGTTGCTGGGGGGGCTTACGTTGCTGGCGCTCACATTCCTGCTCGGCCAGCACCCCAGCGGGGCCGGGCCGCGTCTCTGGCTGGGCTGCTGCGGCCTGTATTTTCAGCCCGCGGCGCTTTTCAAAGTGCTGCTGGCGCTTGCCCTCGCTGCAGAAGGCCCCCGCTGGCGCCCCTGGCTGGCAGCGGTCGTGCTGGCAGCCACCGCCATGCTGGCCGCCCAGCACGATTTCGGCACCGCGGTTTTTCTGGTAGCCCTTTACACCGGGGGCGAAGCCTGCCTATGGCAACGCTGGCAACCGCTGGCCGTCGCCGCAGGGGCGGCCCTCCCCCTCGGTTGGGCAGCCTACCACATCTTCCCCATCGTCGGCCAGCGGTTGGAAGCCTGGCTCTTCCCCGGCCACTCCCCCCAACATTACGGCTACCAGATTCTCCAGGCCCTGCGGGCGCTTCGCCGCGGCGGGCTGGTCGGGGCAGGGCTGCGCGCCCCCACCCCCGTGCCGCTGGCGCATTCCGATTTCATCTTCGTGAGCATTGCCAACGGCTGGGGGCTGGTAGGCGCGCTCGCTCTGCTGGCTCTGCTGGCAACGTTCCCCTTGACGGCGCTGCGAACGGGCAGCCAGCCGCGTACTTTCCCACAGCGGCTCGCGGCCGCGATGGGGTTATACCTCGGCGGGCAAGCCCTGCTCATCCTCGGCGGCAACCTGCGGCTGCTGCCCCTCACGGGTATGCCCTTGCCTTTCACCGCTTCCGGCGGCTCGGCGCTGCTGGCGGCTTTCCTCGCCCTCGCCTTACTGCTGCAAGCCGGGGAGCACACCCCGCCGTCGCCTTCCCCAACAAGGCTCAACCGTTGGTGCCGTCACGGCTTTGCCGCTGCCTTCACCCTCGCCGCCCTCGCCACAGCCTGGTGGATGATGTCTTGACGCCGCACCCGTTTGCCCTTAAGATGAGCCTACCCGGCAACCAACCAAGTAACCAAGTAACCAAGTAACCAACCAAGCAACCACCCCCAAGGATCTTCCCATGGAAATCGGCCTTGTCAAACGCATCGACATCAGTGAAGAAATGCGCCAGGCCTACCTGGACTACGCGATGAGCGTGATCGTCGCCCGCGCCC
>CAYYRG010000044.1:0-9960 GCA_964474015.1 uncultured Anaerolineaceae bacterium
GTCATCGTCGGCGCGGGCATTGCCGGCGTGGCAACGGCTTATCACCTCGCGGTGAAAAGGGGCGTGCGCGGTATCCTGCTGGTGGATGAGCGTCCGCCCCTTTCGCTCACCAGCGATAAGTCCACCGAGGCTTACCGCAACTGGTGGCCGGGCCCGGATGGGGCAATGGTTGCCCTGATGAACCGTAGCATCGACCTGCTGGAAGCCCTGGCACGGCAGCATGGCAACCGCTTTTTGCTCAATCGCCGCGGTTACCTTTTCGTCACCGCGCGCCCCGCGCAGGTGGAAGCCTGGCGGCGGGCGGCGGTGTTGGCGTCTTCCTTTGGCGCCGGCCCCTTGCGGGAACACACCACGCCTGCCACCTACCTCCCCGCGCAGCCCCACGGCTGGGAAGGCGCGCCCCCCGACGGCGCGGATTTGCTCCTGGGCGCGGCGCTGCACGCCGCTTTCCCCTACCTCGCGGAGGAGGCCGTGGCCGCGCTGCACGTCCGGCGGGCGGGTTGGCTAAGCGCCCACACTTATGGGATGCTGATGCTGGAAGAAGCCCGCAAACACGGCGTGCGCTTCGTGCAGGCGCGCTTTACCGGTGCGGAGATTGCCCGCGGGCGGGTGCAGGCGGTGCGGTTGCGTACGGGCGAGCGAGTGCCCACCGGCGCGCTGGTGTTGGCCGTGGGGCCTTTTCTGCGGGAAACCGCCGCGGCGCTGGGGGTGGACTTGCCTGTGTATTATGAGCGGCACCTCAAAGTGGCTTTCGACGACCGGCTGGGCGCGGTGCCCCGCGACGCGCCGCTGCTCATCTGGAGCGACCCCCAACGCCTGCCGTGGCGCGCAGAAGACCGCGCAGCCCTGGCCGACGACCCCGAGGCTGCCTTCCTGCTGGACGAATTCCCCGGCGGCGTGCACACCCGCCCCGAGGGCGGCGGGGGCAGCCGGATGGTCATCGGCCTGTGGGAATATAACGCCCTCGCGCTGGAAACCGCCCGCTTCCCCTTGCCCGACGACCCGCTTTACCCCGAGGTGGTGTTGCGTGGGTTGAGCACCATGCTCCCGGCCATGCGGCCTTATTTGCAGCGCCTGCCGCTGCCGGTGGTGGACGGCGGTTATTACGTCAAAATGCCCGACAACCGCCCGGTGGTGGGGCCGCTGGCAGTGGGGGGCGCGTATGTGGTGGGGGCGCTTTCAGGGTTCGGCATCATGTCTTCCCAGGGCGTGGCCGATCTGCTGGCTTCCCACCTCATGGGGGAAACCCTGCCGCCCTATGCCGCTGCTTTCCGCCCTGAGCGTTGGGCCGAGGCGGCCTATCGCAAGCGGTGGGAAGCCGCCGATGGTGCGGCCTGGGAATTGTAACCCTTTCGGGTGGGGCCTCTTTGGGGCAACTGCATGCCAATCGGTTGCCCATCCTTGCCACTTTCCCTGGCCGCGCATACAATAGAGGAAAATTCTTTCCCCGCCTCAGGCCTGAAACAATGAAGCGTTCTGTGACGAGTACCTCGACATTTACGTACCTTCCCCCTGTTGTCGCGCAAAAGGTGTTGCCGGGTTTGGCGCTGGCATATCTTTTGATGGTGGTAGGGGTCATGGCGGCCTTGCCGTTTGTGGTGTCGCACTGGATGCGGCAACCGTTCACGGGCGCCTTTGTGGAAAGCACGTTAGTGGTCGGCACCGTGAGCGAGCCCAAGTATGCGCCGGATACCCCAGCCCATTTGCAGGTCGATAGCATCATTCAGGCGGTGGATGGTCAACGCTTGCGCGACGCCCGGGATTTTCAAGCCCTGCTGCGGCAGCATCGGGTGGGGGAAGTGGTCACGCTGCAGGTGCTATTGCCTGATGGTCGCCAAGCCGAGGTGAAGGTGATTGCCCGCCGTTTCACCCCTCACGAGCGCTGGCTGTATTTTTACGCCCTCTATCTGGTGGGCATGGCCTTTGTGTTTGCGGGGGTGTGGGTTTTCCTCTTCCGGCGCTATGACGCGTTGGGGCGGGCGTTTGCGGTCTTTTCTGCCTCTATTGGCATGGCCCTGGCCGGCGTGCTGGATGTGTGGGGCACGTATCGGTTTGAGTTCCCGTGGCTGCTGGCCATTGGTTTGGGTGGGGCAATGCTGGGGACGTTAGCCTTGCTGTTCCCGCGCCCGGCGCGGGTGGTGCGGCGGCGGCCCTGGCTGTTGGGGGCTTTCCATGTGCCTACCGTGGCGTTGGTGGTGTATGCCTGGCAAAACGTCTGGAATGCAGCGCATCCTTGGGTTTACATTCACGCCCGGCAATACATTTACGCCCTCGACGCGCTCATGGCGTTGCTTTTCGTGGGGCGGTTATTGTATGTGCGCTTGCGTTCGGAGTTCCCCATTGCACGCGCCCAGGCGGCTTTCATCCTGAGCGGGTTTGTGGTGGGCTTTGGCCCGCTGGTGGTGTGGATGTTGTTGCCCCAGTTAGGGCTTCCCGCACACTTTTCATTTTGGACGCTGTTCCCCACCGCGATTTTCCCCTTTGCAATGGCCTATGCCATGTTGCGCTACCGTGCGGTGCGCACCGATGTTTTGGCGCGTCGGGCGCTGGCGTATGCTATTTTGGTGAGTTTTATTGCCGTGGGCTATGGGCTGGTCGTGGCGGGGGTGGTGCTGGTGTTCGGCGGCGCAGTGCGCCCGCACAGCCCGCTTGTGATGGGTGGCCTGGCGTTTGTGGTGGCGTTGCTTTTTTCGCCCCTCGAGCGGTGGTTACGACAACGGGTGGACCGTATTTTTGCCCGCACCGAGCAGGCTTATCAACGGCGTTTGGATGCTTTTGGACGGGCGTTGGTGGGCGCGGCCAACGTTTCGGCGGTGACCGACCTGGTGCGAGACACCGTCACCGACGTGTTTACCCCTTACCCCTTCCATATTTTTGTTTACAATGCGGTCGCCGATCGCTATCAGGCCACACCAGGGCCGGATGGCAAGCCGACTTCGGAGGTTTCCTGGCGGCAGAAAGACGCGTTGCCGCGGTTTTTGGAAAAGATTGGCGGGGCGTATTTCTTTAGCCCCGACGACGTGCCCCCTGAGCTGGCCTCTGAAACATCCCGCATGACGGTGCTGCGCAGCGTGCTCTATGTCCCTTTGCCGGGTTCTGAGCGGTTGGTGGGTTTCCTGGCGCTCGGCCCGCGCGTCGACCGGCTCTACGGCAGCGCCGAGGTGGAATTCCTTGAAAATCTGGGGCGTCAGGCTGCCCTGGCGATCGAACGAGCCCAAACCGTCTCCGACCTGGAGCGGCGTCTGGAGCAGCTGGATACACTGGCCCGCGTGGCGCGGGGCGTCAATGTCACCATTGTGTTCGATGACCTGCTGGAATTGCTCTATGCCCAGGTGGTGCGGCTGGTCAAGGCGCATTATTTCCGTATCTTGCTGTGGGATGAGGGCACCCGACAACTGCGGTTTGCTTTCGTGGTCAACGGCGAAGAGCGACTGCGTGAAAAGGAAGGCAAACCGTTGCCCGAAGAGAAGCCGCTGGCGTGGGACGTCTTCCGCCGCCGGATGCCGACACGCTTCGACAACTACCCTGAAGCGTGCCGCCGCCGGGGTGGTGTGCCGGCAATGCCGAATGCGCTCGCGTGGATGGGTGTGCCCCTCAACGCCGGCGCGGAAACCATCGGCGTCATTGTGGTGGCCGATACATCCACCGAGGTGACTTACACCGAAGAGCAAATGGCTTTTTTGCACGCGGTGGCCGACCTGGCAGCCGGGGCGATTGTCAAAGCGCGTTTGTTGGAAGAGAGCCGCCGCCGGGCTGCCCAACTGGCGGCCTTGAACCAGATTACCCGGCGTTTGTCTTCGACGCTCGATTTGCCGGCCCTGCTCGACCAGATTCTCCACAGCGCCGTGCGCCTGCTCCACGCCGAGGCGGGCACGCTTTTCCTGGTGGACGAAGAAACTGGCGAACTGGTCTTTCACGTCGTGGTTGGGCCCGCGGGGCAGGGGCTGGTTGGCAAGCGTCTTCCCCCCGAAAGCGGCCTGGTGGGGCGGGCTATCAAAGAGCGCCGGCCTATTCTGGTGCAGGATACGCACCACAGCCCCGATTGGGACCGGTCGGTCGACGCGAGCACGGGCTTCGAGACGCATTCGGCCCTGGTGGTGCCGATGGTGGTGCAAGACCGGGCAATTGGGGCGATCGAGGTGCTCAATAAAGCCGATGGAAGCGTGTTCACGCGCGACGATGAGCAGCTGTTGCTGGCCTTTGCCGGGCAGGCCGCGGTAGCCATTCAGAACGCCCGCCTTTACACCATGACCGACCAGGCCCTGGCTGCCCGCGTGGAAGAACTCTCGGTGTTGCAGCGCATCGACCGTGAACTCAACACCAGCCTGGATGTGCGCCGGGCAATGCAGGTCACGCTGGAGTGGGCTACCCGCCGTACCCAATCGCTGGCTGGCCTGGTGGGGCTGTGGCAGGAAGAAACGCTGACCATCATCGCCGACCGCGGCTATGTGCAGGGCGAGTTGGGGGCTTTCCGCAGCACGGGCATTCCGCTGGAACGCTACCCGGCGCTGCGTCGCGCGGTGGAAACCCGTCAGCCGCAGCGTATCGTCGCGGGAGATACTGGCGCGCGGTTTATCCATCGGGAAGCCCGCGCCCAACTGGTCATCCCCATCGAGCGGGAAGACAAGGTCATTGGCCTGGTGGTGCTGGAAAGTCACGACGCGACAGTCTATGCCGAAGAGGCCATCCGCTTCCTGGTGCGGCTGGCCGACCACGCCGCGGTCGCGGTGGCCAACGCCCAACTGTATGCTGAGGTGCAGCGCGCCAACGAAACCAAGAGCGAGTTTGTCTCTTTTGTAGCGCATGAACTTAAAACGCCCATGACGGCTATTCGCGGCTATACAGACCTGCTGGCCAAGGGCGCGGTGGGGCCAATCAACGAAAACCAGGCGCAGTTCCTCAAAGTTATCCGCACCAATGTGGAACGCATGAACCGTCTGGTTTCCGACTTGAGTGATATTTCCCGTATTGAGGCGGGCAAACTGGCGTTGGACTTCCGCAAAGTAGATTTCCGCGAGGTCGTGGACGAGGTTGTCAGTTCTTTGCGGCAGCAAATTGAGGCCAAGCAGCAGACGCTGGAAGTCCACCTGCCTGCCGACCTGCCGCCGGTGTGGGCTGACCAGGGGCGCATGGCGCAGGTGTTGACCAACCTGGTGAGCAATGCGCACAAATACACCCCCGAGGGCGGCAAAATCGAAATTCTGGTAGAGCATGTGCCCAATCGCTGGCAGAAAGATGGGCCGCCAGAGGTAATTCACGTGGCCGTGCGCGACAACGGGCTGGGGATGAGCGAGGAAGACCAGCAGCGCGTGTTCCAAAAATTCTTCCGCTCGGAGAACCGGGCGGCTCGTGAAGCCCCCGGCACGGGGCTGGGGCTGCACATCACCAAGAACCTGGTCGAGATGCATGGCGGCAAAATCTGGTTTGAGTCCCGGCTGGGCGCGGGAACGACGTTCCACTTCACCGTGCCGATTGCCGAGTAGCGCGGTTGAGGAGATGCTATGTTGCAAGCCATCAGCGAATATGGCGTTGGGAGCCTGGGGCGCGAATTGAGCGTGCAACTGGCGCACCGAGCGCTGAAAAACCTGCAGGTGGAGCCGGTGGCGGCTTTCCTGTGGGCGACAGCCGAATACAACCTCGATGAGGCCGTCAATGCTCTGCAGGTGCTCTTGGGCGACGTGATGGTGTGGGGGGGCACCGTGCGCCGTGTGTGGGATGACGAAGGGCGTCCTGCCCGGGGCATGGTGCTCACGGTGATGGGGGGCGACGTGCAGGCGCGTGGTGGGCGGCTGGAAAAGTTGCCTTCCCCGGCTGCATTCCAGGATGAATTGCACCTTGCGCCTTCGGCGGTCATCTTCTGGGCGATGGAGGCCATGCAGCCGCGTTTGCACCGGTGGGTGCGTTTGCTTTCCGAGTTGCCCGCCGGATTGGTGGGGGGGCTGCTGGGAGGGCGCTTTCAAGTGGGGCGGCCAACCCTCATTGGTGGCCGCACGGCGGGGAAGGGCGGGGCGGCCTTCCTGGTGCTCGAAGGCGTGCGCCTGGGGCTGGGGTGGAGCAGTGGGTGGCGTTCCAGTGGTTTGTGGACGGAAATTTCCGATAGCGGCGGCGAGTGGGTGCGCCGCCTCGACGACAAGCCAGCGGCTGAAACGCTGGCCGAGGTGTTTGGCCCCCCTGCCCGCCAGTGGGCTTATGCGCCTTTGCGGGAATTCGTGCGCCTGTACCCCCTGGGGTTGCGCCGCCCCGACGGCGCATGGGATATTCGCGCGCCGCTTCACGTCGAAGCAGATGGCAGTTTGCGCATGACCTTGCCCATGCCGCGCGGGCAGCGGGCATATTGGATGGTGGGCGATATCGAGAGCGCCGCGCGCGCCAGCGAAGAGGCGCTGGCCCACGCGGCCCAGGCGTTGGAAGGGCGTTCCCCAGCCCTCGCGCTGGTGCTGGTCGATTGGGCGTGGTATTATCTCTTCACTGCCCATGAGACGATGGTGGCGCAGCGCCTGCGGCGTTTGCTCGGCCGCGATATTCCGCTGGTGGGGGCGTACACTTACGGTAACCTGGTGATGCCGGGGGCAGCGCAGGAAACCCGCCTTTTGCATAACCATATTACCGTGGCGCTGCTGGCTGCTGAATAGACCATGCGCACTGCTGATTTCGATTACGATTTGCCTGAAACTTATATTGCCCAGGAGCCCGTTGAGCCGCGCGACAGCGCCCGCTTGATGGTGCTCGACCGTGCCACGGGAAAGATCACTCACACCGTGTTTCGGGAAATTGGGCGCTTTTTGCGCCCCGGTGACCTGCTGGTAGCGAACCAGACGCGGGTGATTCCGGCGCGGCTGTTTGCGCGTAAACCCACCGGGGGAAAGGTGGAAATTTTGTTGCTGCGGCGGGAAGCCCCGGCGCAGTGGCAGGCCCTGGTGCGGGGGCGGGGGCTGGTCGCAGGCAAGCGGTTGCTGCTGGCGAATGATTTGGAGGCCGAAATCGTGGCGGTGCTCGATGGGCCGCTGCGGCGCATCCGCTTTACACGCCCCCTGGACGATACCCTTGACCGGCTGGGAAAAGTGCCGCTGCCGCCTTACATCCACCGCCCTTTGGAAGACCCTGAGCGGTATCAGACGGTTTTTGCCCGCGAGGCGGGCTCGGCGGCTGCGCCCACGGCAGGGCTGCATTTTACGCCCCGGCTGTTGGAAGCCCTGAGGGCGCAGGGCGTGGGGTTTGCGACGGTGACCCTCCACGTCGGGCTGGATACTTTCGCACCGGTAAAAGAAGATGACCCCCGCGAGCACAAAATTCACACCGAATGGTGCGAAGTGAGCGCCCCCACGGCTGCGGCCATCAACCGCACGCGGGCGGCTGGGGGGCGCATTGTCGCCGTGGGGACGACCAGTGTGCGTACCCTCGAGACCGCGGCGCGGCGCGCCCGCCCGGGCGAGGTGGTTTCCCCCTGGGCGGGCGACACCGACCTGTTCATTTTGCCCGGCTTCCGCTTCCTCGCCGTGGATGCGATGATCACAAATTTCCACCTGCCCAAATCGACGCTTTTGATGTTGGTAAGCGCCTTTGCAGGGCGTGAGCGCATTCTGGGGGCTTATGAGGTGGCCAAACAGGAAGGCTACCGCTTTTTTTCCTTTGGGGACGCCATGCTGATTTTATGAGGAGGAGCCCGCCGTCGGCGCGGTTTTCTTACGTGTTTTTAATGCAAAGAGGCGGAAACGGGTGTATGCTCTTATTGAGAAAGATTTCACAATCTCTCGGTGAAAGGAGGCGGAGCATGGCTGCCAAAGAACGTTTGGAACAGACGAATGCGTTGATCGAGCGCCTGATGCAGGAATATCCGGGGGAGACGAAGGGGTTTTTGCATTTTATGAAGGCCGCGCAGAGCGGGAAAGCCCTGAGCGCCAAGCAAAAAGAACTCATCAATGTGGCCCTGGCGGTGGCAGCGCAGTGCGAATGGTGCATTTCGCTGCATGTCAAGGGCGCCCTCGATGCCGGTGCAAACCGTGATGAGATCATGGAGGCGGCCTTCCAGGCCGTGCTGATGCATGGCGGGCCGGCGATGATGTATCTCACGCCGCTGGTTGAAGCGATTGATGCTTTCACTGCCGCGGAAAACTGAGGCGTTGACGTCTCTCTTGCTGGAATGCCAAAGCGCACGGGGAAAAACCCGTGCGCTTTTTTGTTGGCGGAAGGCAGATGTTACCCGGCCGTCAGCAGCCGCACCTGGTAGGGGGCTAACGTGATGGCCGGCGGCGAGACCGTTTTGCCGGAAAGCAGATCGCGCCACGGGGCGGGGGGGAGACCTTCCTGTTGGGGCACAGGCACCGTCAGAGGGGCAGGATGCACAGAGACCATCACCAGCACGGCATTTTGCCCTTCGCCGCGGCGCACGGCGAACACGCCGGGGTGGAGCGTGAGCACCTGCTGGGCGGCTTGGGGGTGGAAGGCAGGATGCTGCCGCCGCAGGTTCAAAAGACGGCGGTAAGCCTGCAAAATGCGCGCCGGCCGGCTCTTCGGGTTGGCCAGTTGGGCTTCCAGCGCCGGATAGGCAAATTTTTCGCGGTTCAGCGCGCGCGGCTGGCCGCTTGCGCGGAAGCATGGCTGACAGTTGCGCGAGCCGAAGAAGGAATGCACATAAATGCCCGGCACCCCCGCCAGCGCCAGCATGATGGCCTGCGAGGCGATGAAGCGTGGAATGTCGTGCTCAGTGGCGTGCGCGGGGTCGTTGAGGGCATCGTACCAGGTGATGTTGAGTTCGTAAGGGGCCTGCGAGCCGTCGGGGCGGGCGTAGGTGGAAACGCGCCCGCCGTGGGCTAAAGTTTGCTCGGCCAGTGCCTGGATTTCTGCCGTACTGAGCCATCCCTCAGCCGGCCGCACGCCGATGCCGTCGTGCGAGGCGAGGAAGTTGAAGAAGGTCGTGGCTTCGCTGGGGGCCTCAAGGGTGCGCGCCCATTGGGTGAGGCGCGAGGCGTCGCCCGTTTGCAGCGCGTGCAGGGTGAGGGGCGGCAGGGTGAAGTTGTACACCAGTTGCGCTTCGTCGTGCCCGTCGCCAAAGTAGGCGATGTTTTCGGCGTGGGGCACGTTGGTTTCGGTAATTAGCAGCACGCCGGGGGCAACCTCGTCCAGCATGGCGCGAAACAGCTTGACCACGGCGTGGGTTTGCGGCAGGTGAATACACGGCGTGCCGATTTCTTTCCAGAGGTAGGCAATCGCGTCCAGGCGGATGATGCGGGCTCCGCGGGCGACATAGAACAGCAGCAGGTCGGCGATTTCCAGCAGCACGGCAGGGTTGGCGTAGTTTAGGTCGATCTGATCGGTGCTGAACGTCGTCCACACATGCCGGGTGCCGCGCGCGGTTTCCACAGGGGTGAGCAGCGGCCACGGGCGGGGACGCACCACCTGCGAAAGGTCGGTGCGGGGGTCCACCACAATGAAGTAATCGGTGTAGGGCGCTTCGCCGCGCAGGAAGCCCTGGAACCACGCCGATTGACGAGAAATGTGGTTGATGACGGCGTCGAACATCAGGCGGTAGTCGCGTTCCAGGGCGCGAATGTCGCTCCACGAGCCGAGGTGAGGGTCGACGCGTCGGTAATCGATGACCGAGAAGCCGTCGTCAGAGGAGTAGGGAAAGAAGGGCAAAATGTGAACGGCAGAGATGCTCTTGCCAAGGTGAGCGCGCAGGAAGCGGTGGAGGGTGCGCAGGGGCGGCTCGTCGGGGGCACGGAACTGGTCGCCGTAGGTGATGAGCACCGCGTCGCGCTCGGTCAGCCGCTGCTGCGGCGGGGGCGCCTGTTGCAGTTTGGGGTGTTCGCGGCGGAAGGCCGCTAAGCGCGCCAGCAGGCGGCGGGCGGCTTCGTCGCCTTTGCGGGGGCCGTAGAGGAAGCGGAGCAGGTCGGAAATGGTGGGCATGGGAGGGTGGTCGGGTAGTCGCGTAGTCGCGTGGTTGGATGGCCGCGCCATGAG
>CAYYRG010000045.1:0-9893 GCA_964474015.1 uncultured Anaerolineaceae bacterium
CGGTGGGGGTGGGGTGAGATCCTCGACGGCATTCTACAACATCTGCATGCACCCCCCATGAATTTGCCCTGGAGGTGTTGTTGTGAACTGGTGGCGAGACAAAATGTTCCCGCGTTTTGCCTTGTATGGCTTTTTGAAAAACCTGCGATTTTTCGATCCTTTTCTCATTTTGTTTTTGCGTGATGCAGGGTTGAGCTTTACCCTCATTGGCACCCTCTACGCCATTCGCGATACGGCGACTTACTTATTGGAAGTGCCGACCGGCGTGTTTGCCGATGCCATTGGCCGCCGCAAGGCCATGCTGATGGCTTTTGGGGGGTATCTGGTGGCTTTTGGCGCCTTCTATGTGGGGCACGATTTTTGGTGGTTTGCTCTGGCTATGGCACTCTTCGCGGTGGGGGAAGCCTTCCGCTCTGGCACGCACAAGGCTTTGATTCTTGAGTATCTCAAGCAGAACAATCTGGAGCATTTGAAAGTGGCTTATTATGGCCGGACGCGGTCGGCTTCCCAGTTTGGCTCGGCCATCAATGCTCTGATTGCTGCCGCGCTGGCCTTTTACACCGGCAGTTATCGCATTATGTTCCTCGCGGCGGCGGTGCCGTATGTGCTGGACTTCATCAATCTGGCGACTTATCCCCCGGAGCTGGATGGCGAACTTTCGCAGGTGGAGTGGCACGCGATGGGCGACCAGGCGCGGCAAACTCTTGCGGCTTTCAAAAGCATGTTTACCGACCGCAGTGCGTGGAAAGCCATTCTCAACAGTGCGAGTTTTATGGCCTTGTTTAAGGCCAGCAAAGATTATTTGCAGCCTATTTTGGAGCAATGGGCCCTGGCATTGCCCATTTTCCTGGCCTATACGGGCAAACAGCGCAGCGCGGTGGTCATTGGCGTGGTGTACTTTTTGATTTATCAGAGCACCAGTTATGCTTCGCGGCACGCCGACCGTTTCAGCCGCCGTTTTCGTGACCTGGAACGGGCAATCAACCTTTCGTTTCTCGGCGGGGTGGCACTGCTTTTCTTCGCTGGCGTGATGACCTGGATCGGTTGGGATGTGGTGGCGGTGATTTCTTTCCTGGGGTTCTACATTCTGCACAACCTGCGCCGCCCGATGAATGTGGCTTACATCAGCGATCAAATCGAAAGCCGGGTGATGGCTTCGGGCCTTTCGGTGGAGTCGGTCATCCGCACGATTCTGGCTTCAGGTATGGCGTTGTTGTTGGGCTGGTGGGCTGACCTTTTCGGCGTAGGGCTTGCCCTGGCTTTGCTGGCGCTGACGCTTGCTGTGGCATTCCCCTTTGTGCAGGTGGGCGCTGAGAAGAAAGCCCCTGCTGCTTAGCCGTTGTGCCGGGCTTGTGCCAGATTTTCAGCGCAAGCCCGGCTTTTCCCTCTCACCTTATCGCGAGACGCTGATTTTGAGCACTTTCCCGTGGGTGTCCATCGCCACGCGCATGAAATGCCGGTGCGTCATGCCGCCGACGGCAATGCGTTTGCTGACGACGGCCACCTTGCGGGCCACGCGCTTGCTGCTGCCCTGGCCTTTGGCGGCGGTTTCTACTGTTTCTTCAGCCAGCAAGACGTCAATGCTTTCGTGCCCCGGCAGGTAAGTCTCAACCATGGCTTTGATGTGCTTGCTCATGCGGGGCGGCAGGGCCTCGGCAACGGTTGCCCGCTCTTCGGCGAGGGGAGCTTTGAGCGGCTCTTTGGGGCGCAGCACCCCTTTGCCCCACAGGCGTTGCCTGCCAAAGGGGTGATAGAGTGGGTCGCCGTAGAGCACGAAAGAAATCAGAGTTTTTTGGTCTTCGCCATCCAGAAAGCCAAAGCGTTGGTGCATCTGGCGGGCGTAGAGGTATTTGGCCTGGCGCAGGGCTTCCCCCGCGGGGATGCCAAGTTTGAGGCGCTGCCAGAAGAGTGCCCCCAGCAGGTCGGCGGCAGAAAGCGGCGTGGTGACCGCCCCGTAGGCTGTGACGGTGGAACCCACGAAGGCCTGGCTGCCCGCATAGAGGAAACGCAAACACATGGCGTTGTTGGGGGTTTTGTCTTTCAGGTAGGCGCCGTAGCAGGCTTCGGAGAAGACCACTCGCGGGGCGTGCTCTCTGGGGGGAATATCTTCAGGGCGCAGCGCCACAGGGTAGTCGGGGGCATGGGGCAAAGCATGGGTAGGGTCGCGCTGGCCATACCAGGGGGCGGCATCGGCCAGACCGTGCAGGTTGAAATAGGCTAAGGTGGTGCGCGGCAGCACGCCCAGGGCCTCGGTGTGCAAGGGCGGCGAGGCCAGCAGCGTGCGCGGCGCGCCGATTTCTTTGAACACAGCCCGGGCGGCTTTTTCCCACACTTCGGCGGTGTAGCCCAGGCTCGGCAGGTGGCGGCGGCGCAGAAAAGGCACGCGGGCGCGTAAAGCCTGCCACCAGCGGCGGTACCATGCCACGGTTTGCTTTCGGGCGCGGTGTTCGGCGGTCATACGCCGCAAAGCCCCCAGCAGCAGCGTGGCATCGCCATCGGCGCTGCCGGGCAGCCGCCCTACTGGCCACGTCGGAGCCAGGTAATTCTCGTCAATCGCACCGTAGGGATTGTCGGAAGGCACGATGTCGTCTTCGTCTTCCAATGGGTTGGGCAGGTGATGGAAGGGTACGACCTCGGGCCCGCCGACGATGAGCAACGCGCCAATCATGCTGCCCTTGTGCCCTAACGCCGCGTCCAGGGAAGCCAGTTGCTTTTTCAGCGCCCAGGGGTCGTCGGGCGTCACGGGTTTGATGTCGTGTTCGTGGGCTGAGGCCGCGTCGTCGGCGAGTAGCACGGTGGCTTCCCAGTCGGGGGCTGCGCCGACCGCTTTGGCCAGCGCGTGCATGTGACGCAGGATGATTTTGGCCGTGTCACGGCCGTAGTGTTTTTCCAGACCGCTGCGGGTGCTGAAGATGACATACACCGGGAAACGCCCTTCGGTGTGGACGATGTGGGCCATTTTCAGCCGGCGGGCGGCCTGGGAAAGCACGCGTTCGGCCGCGCGGGCGCTGCGGGGGGCTGGCGCAGGCTCGGCCCCTTTGGTAGAAGGGGAAGCCGCACTGCCGTGCGCGGCGCGTTCCTGCCGGCGAGAAGGTGTTGCGGCTGGAGGCGCAGACGATCGAGGGGCAGAGGCTGCCGGGGAAGCGGGCGCTGTGTGCCCGGCTGGCGGGGGGGCAGCCGACGGCGCAGCGTGAGACTGCGAGCGGGAGGGCTTGCTTTCAGGCAGGCGGTTACGACCCAACGCCGATGCCACTGCGGCGGGCAGGGGCATTTCCAGCGGCGCAGCCAGGGCCTTGGGCCAGAGCGCCCAATAGGGGTGGTCTTCCCCCAGCAAACGGCGGAGCACTTGCCCTGCCGGGTCGGCGGCGGCTACGGCGTGCAGCATGGCAACGCTTTCGGTTTCCTGGCCGCTTTCGGCCAACTGGTGCGCCAGAATCAGCCGAAAAGCCAGCACTTCAGGCCATCGCTGGTGATAAGTGCGCGCCAGATGCAGCGTGGCAGCCCAGTCGTGCTGAGCCCAAACCAGCCGCAAATGCGCCACGGCCAGCAGGGGAATGTGGCCGTTGCCCGGTAAGGCCGGGAAGAGGGCTGCCTGGGCGGCTTCCAGGTCGCGCTGTCGCAAGGCGGTGTAAGCCTGCTGGAGGGCAATGCTCCACGCGGGCGGCGTGGCGTTGGTGGGGGAATGCCCTAATGCGGCCAGCGCGCCGATGATTTCGGTGCGGGTTGCCGGGGGCGCACTCAGCGACAAAGCCCGCAAACGCACCGCGTGGGCGGCGGCGTCTTCAGGGTCGGCCAGGGCTACCGCTGTGGCAATCTGGAAGGCGCGCTTGCGGTCGCCCAGCCCTAACAGGGCTTCGGCTTGCAGGCGTTGCACTTCCAGGTCGTGAGGAATGGTGTGAAGGTAGCGGTCGGCTGCCTGGCGGACGAAGTCCCAGGCATGCACATGGATGCCGGTGCGTAACAGGATGAGCCATTGCTCGCGGGGAAGGGGATTGGAGAACTCGCTCATAAGGGCCTCGGTTAGCAGTGGGGTCGTGAGCACTTCGCAATGGAGAAAGTCAGGATGGGATGAGGTTGATCACCGAAACGGTTGCCAACTGGCGACGAATGCGGAAATCGCCGGGGGCGAGCTGGGCGGCTTTGCGGAACATGTCTTCGGCGTTTTCGTAATCGCGCACGGCCTTGTAGATCATGCCGGCCTGGTAATAGGGGCGGCTATCCTGCGGGTCGAGGCGCTGGGCGGCCTCCAAGGTTTGCAGGGCGGCGGCATATTCGCGGCGGTCGCTTTGCACCTGGGCCAGCTTGAGCAGGGCATCTATGTGCTCGGGCGCCAGACGGACGGCTTCGCTGAAATGGTAAAGCGCCTGATCCAACTGACCGGCTTCTTTGGCCAGGTTGCCCAGCAGCATGTGGAGCCGAACCCGTTCTTCGGGCGCCAGGGCTTCGCTGCCGCGCAGGGCTTTGCGTGCGGCAGCGCGCGCGGCTTCCAACTGGCGGCTGGCGGCCAGGGCTTCGGCCAGCCCCAGCCACAAGGTGGGCACGTTGGGGCGGGAAGCCAGCAGCCCGCGCCAGATTTCCACCGCCGCTTTGGGGCCGCCAATCTGGCGGTGGAGCTCGGCGCGCAGGATGTTGAGTTCCATGTCTTCGGGCGCGTGCGGCAATGTCTCTTCGAGAAGGCGCAGGGCTTCTTCGGCCTCGCCTAATGCCAGCAAAGCGTTCACCGCATAGCGCGTGGCTTCGGGGTCGAAAGGATGGCCTTGCAGCCAGCGGCGGGCATGTTGCAGCGCGGTTTCTGGCGCTTGCTGCGCCAGCGCAATCTGGATGCGCAGCATGACCGGCTCGGCAGCGTGGCGCTCGGCGCGGGCGGCGGTTTCGGCGTGCTGAGCGGCCTCGTCCAGGCGCCCCAGCCGGAAAAGCACCTGCGCGAGCAGTAAATGCAGCCGCCCGTGGTCGGGGTGATGGCGTAACGCAGCCATCAGCGCGGTTTGGGCGGCCTCCAGGTTGCCGCGCGCAATTTCGGCTTCGGCCAGGGCGAGATGGTGGGGCAGGTATTGGGGTTCCAGCCGGACGGCTTCCTGGAGGTGGTGATGGGCTTGCTGCTCGTGTTGCAGGTCGGCATGGATGGCAGCAGCGAGGGCGTGCCAGCGGGGTTCGTCGGGAGCCAGCCGTAAGGCGGCGGCAATGGCTTCGGCCGCGGTGGTCAGGTCGCTCAGGCGGTTGGCGAGGCGGGCGACCAGGAAATGCGCTGCTGCCCAGTGCGGGCGTTGGCTGCGGGCGCGTTGGGCTGCCTGGAATGCAGCCCGCAGGTCGCCCGCGGGCAGGCTTTCCAGCAGCAGGGCATGGTGGAATTGCACCAGGGGGGCGTTTTGAAAGGCAGGAAGCCCGCTTTGCAAGGGCATCCCTCGGCGGCGGAGGGCATCCAGCCCTGCGGCCAGGTCGTCTGGGGTGGGCGGCTCTTGCAAGAGAAGGGCGTTCAAGCGCCCCTGGAAGGCCGCCATGCCGCGGGCATACCAGCGGTGCAAAGCCGGGTGTTGTTGGTAGCCTTCAGGGGTGGCGGCCACGCCCAGCCGCTGGGCAGCGGTTTCGAGCGCCGTTTGCCACTGTTCTTGGGCTGCAGGGCCCAAGACCTGGGCATCGGGCAAGGCGGCCACGGCTTCGACGGCGCGGTAACGGTGGTAACTCTCGGCTTGCAGGGTGAGCAGGCGCACTTTACGCAGGGCGGCTGCCGGGCTGTGGGGGCAGGCTGCGGCCACCTGGTCGGCGAAAAGGTAGGCCGTATGCCAGCGTTGCAGTTCGGCTGCGGCGTCGGCAATGGCGCTCCAGGCTGCCAGCGTGGCCGCGGGCGGCAGGGCTTCGCCGTTGGGGGCAGGCGCGTGCTCGACGGCGGCATCCAGCAGGCGCTGCCCTTCCTCGTGGTCTACTCGACGGGCGGTGAGGCGGGCCTGCAGGGCCAGCAAGTGCGGCGAGTCGGGGGCGTATTCCAGCCCCTGCGCGATGGCGTCGGCTGCGGCCACTTCGGCGCCCTGGTCGATGGCATCTTCGGCCTGCGCGGCCAGCCATTCGGCCAGGCGCCCGGCTGTAGCGGCAGCGGGTGCGGCTTGCAACAGGCGTTGGGCGCGCTCAGGCTGCAGCAGCGCGCGCGCCAGCATGATGGCTTCCAGCCGCAGCGGGAGGTCTTCGGCGCGCAGCACCAGGGCTTCTTCAGCGGCTTGCAGGGCTTTGGGCAGGTCGCCGATGGCGCGCCATAGTTCTACGGCGGCTTTCAGCAGCGGGAAGGCCCGCGGGTAGGCTTCCAGGGCGCGGCTCAGGGCTTTGGCCGCGCGCTGGGGGCGGCCTTGTGCCAGGTCGTTTTGCACGATGGCCAGGTGAAGTGCGATGCGTGCTTCGGCTTCTTCAGCGTGGGCGCTTTCGGTTTGCCGAAGGGCGTGCAGCGCGGCCTGGGTTGCGGCTTCAAAGGCGTCCTGGTCTTGCAGGGCACGCACCAACGCCAGATGCCATTCGGCGGGTGCGTTTTTCGTGTGTGCGGCGCGTTGCAGGCAGCGCACGGCGGCCTCGGTCTGCCCCAAATTCACCAGTTGCTTGCCGGCTTCGGCGCACCACGCAGGCGTGGCGTGGTCGGGGTCCTGCAAGAAGGGTTGGAGGGCGGCTGTGGCTTCCTCGGTTTGTCCCAGGGCGTGGTGAATTTTTGCCAGCAAGAGGGCGGTTTCGGGGTCTTGGGGCTGGAGGGAGGTGCTGCTTTCGAGCACCTCGGCGGCGCGGCCGGCCTCGCCGAGTTCCAGCAGCAGCCGGGCATACCAGCGGGCAATTTCCGGGGCATGGCGGCTGAGCCGCAGCGCGTCGGAGCCGGCATCAATGGCCTGTTCACGGAAATGCAGCTGGCGGTAGGCTTCTGCCTGCAGCTGCCGCAGGCGAGGGGTAGGGCCGTGTTGCAGGGCGTCTTCGATGGCTGCCAGGCCAATTTCTGCCCGCTGGAGTTGCAAGGCGGTTTCTGCCAGCCCGATGGCAATTGCTTGTTGTCGGTGGGGGTGTCCTTTTGGCAGGGCTTGCATGGCCTGCCGGTAGGCTTCCAGCGCCCTGGCAAGGTTGCCCTGCTGGCCGTGCGCCTGGGCGAGGGCCATGAGGGTGTCGGCGCGCAACAGGGCGTCTTCGGGTGGGGTGTTTTCCTGCGGCAGGCGGCTGAGGGCGAGTTGCAGGGCGTGGGCTGCGCGTTCGGGGTCGGTTTGGGCGGTCAGGAGGGCTTGCGCGTAGAGGTAAAGGTCGTGCGGTGCGGCGTCGGCTTGCTGCGAGAAGGGTGCCAGCAGGGCCGCGGCGGTGTGGGGGTCGTCGGTGGCCA
This sequence comes from uncultured Anaerolineaceae bacterium, assembly GCA_964474015.1. Taxonomy (GTDB): domain Bacteria; phylum Chloroflexota; class Anaerolineae; order Anaerolineales; family DRMV01; genus DRMV01. The sequence continues at coordinate 7,334 of CAYYRG010000045.1, forward strand.
GGTGGGCCTGGGCCAGCAGGCGAGCGGTTTTTGGGGTGGGCATGTCGCGGTGATAGCGCTGCAGGAGGTCACGGGCGGCGGCGGGTTCCCCGAGGGTGAGGTAGGCGGCGGCCAATGCGGCGGCAATGTCGGCGCGCTGGGGTGCCAGTTGGTGGGCAGTTTCCAGCACCGGACGGGCGTGGCCGGGACGGTTGTGTTCCAGCAGGTATTGCCCCAGGCGGTAGTGAATTTCGGCATCGTGGGGGAGGGCATGGGAGGCCGTTTGAAGCACGTCCAGGACGGCGGTTTCCCCGTCGGTTTGGGCGACGACGTCGGCCAGGGCCAGGTAGGGGCGGGCGTCGCCGGGTTGGTGGGCAATGGCCTCTTCCAGGCGGCGGCGGGCGGCTTCCAGGTCGCCTTCTTGTGCCAGCACTTCCCCCATGATGGTCAGCGCCTGGGGGTGGTGAGGTTCGTGTTCCAGCACGGTTTCGGCGGCGCGCCGGGCCTCTGTGGGCAGGGCGGCGCGCAGGGCAAGGCGTGCCAGGGCAAGGTGGTCTTCGGCGGTGGCTTCGGGGGCTTCGGTCAGCAAACGGCGGTTTTGGAGGGCCTGCTCGAGCAGCCCGGCGGCTTCCTGGGCTTCGGCCAGACGGCGGAGGCGGGCCGTGGTGGGGGCCAGGCGGTGGGCGAGGAAAGCGGCCTCGGCGGCTTCTTCTGGCCGCCGGGCGCGAAGGGCGGTTTCGGCGGCCAGGTCGAGCGCCTGGATGTCGGCAGGGCGGCTTGCAGCCAGACGCAAGGCCGCTTGAGCGGCGGCTGCGGGTTCTTCCAGCGCCGCCAGGGTTTCGGCCAGGGTGCTCAGCAGGTCGGCAGGCAGATCGGCCAGGTGCGCCAGGGCGTCTAAGGCGTAGGCGCGGGCGGTGTCGGGGTGACTGTTTTGCAGCAGGTGCGCCGCGGCGACTTGCAACGCGGGGTGATGCGGCGATTCGGGGAGCAGCGCCCGCGCTTCGTCGGTATGCCGGGCGTGATGGCGTGCAAGCGCATGTCGCGCGAGCACTTCGGGGTGCGAGGGCAGGTGGATGGCAGCCTGTTCCCACGCGGTGAGGGCGGTGGGTAGATCGCCCTGCAAGGCCGCCAGTTGCGCCTGTTGGGCCGCCAGCAAACCGCTGAGGCGGCGCAGGTTTTCCCAGGCGTTGGCAAGGGCGGCCTGGGCCTCTTCGGGGCGGCCTGTGGCAGCAGCGCGAAGGGCGTGCTGCCATGCGTCATACGGGGCGGGAAGATTGGGGGTTGCGATTTGTGCTGCCACCGCGCGGGCCAGTTCGGGGCGGCAGCGTTGGAGTTCCCAGGCCGTGGTCAGGCGCTCTTCAGGGGCGAGTTGCCGCAGAAATTCGGCCAGGCGCACGGCGTGGATTTCTGGCGGCGTAGGCTGGCACAGCAGCGCGTGCAGGGCCAGGGCAGGGCCGTGAGGCAGGGCGGCGATGGCCTGGAGCAGCGCCGGCGCGTCGTCGGCCCACGAGAGCGCACAGGCGAAAGGCGTGCGCCAGGCGGTGGCGGGGCCTTCCAGGAAGTCAGCCAGCCCGTCCCAACTGCCGTTGTCGTTACGGAAGGCCTGGAGTGTCAGCGCCATCCGGGCGGCGTCGGCCAGGGTAGATGGCGGCAGAGAAGGGTTTTCGGGGGCTGTGTTTTCTTCTTGTTGGGGGGCGTGTTCCAGCGCCAACCGCGCCAGGGCGCCTGGATGCCAGGCGGTGGGGGTGGCTCCCAGGCTTTCCAACGCGTGTTCCCCCAGGCCGCCATGCAATGCTTCCCACACTAAGGGGTCGTGCATCAAAGCGGCAACGACCCAGGGAAAGGCATCGGGCGGTAGTTGTTGTTGGAGGGTGAAGAGAAAGGGCTTGGTTGGCATGGGAAACCTCGCAATATGCGGGCATAAAACGGGTTAGTGCAGCGGAAGAATGTACTGATAGGGAAAATACATCAGGGCAAGGCCGAGCACGATGAGGAAGATGCCGACCCCTGCGGTGGTTTGCACCAGGCGGGTGAGGGCGCTGACCAGCGCCGAAGCGTTGCCCACCAGGCCAGAGGCGTCTTCGACCAGGCCCTTTTGGGCCAGCCGGGCAGTGTGGGCTGCCACGCGCTGAATGTCGCGGTTCATCGCGCGGGCCACAAGCACAAACACGCCCATCACGAAGGTGGCCATGCCGAGCAGGAAGACCAGGCCACCCAGCCACATACGCAAATCTTGCGGGGTAAGGGAAGTGTGCATGACGAACTCCTTGAGATGGAATGAGAGGCGTTTTTGTGGGTGCAAGAGGTGTGCCAGCGGTGCGCGCCTCTTGCGGAGGCAGCCCGGCCTGCAAGACGAGCGGCGGTATCTTGAGGTTTTGAGGATGGCGATGCCCCGAAGCGCGGTATGCGGTATAATGAAGCCCCGCGCGGGCATGTGGCGGAATTGGCAGACGCGACAGACTTAGGATCTGTTGCCGCGAGGCGTGTGGGTTCGAGTCCCACCATGCCCATTGGAAGGCCGTCAACCTTGCCGATGCGATGTTTTGGGCCGGGTGAGCACCACAGGCGGGCAAAGGCTGGC
>CAYYRG010000046.1:0-9694 GCA_964474015.1 uncultured Anaerolineaceae bacterium
CGTGAAAGCAAAGGAATTATACTTGTAACCTCGCGGGGCGTCAAACGCGCCAAAGTCTCGCCAAAGCCTCAGCATGTCCCCCCCTCCTGGCCTGCTCCATCACCGGGCAAGGGGAAGCTCATTCCAGGTAATAGGTCATCCGCTGCAAGGGGATGACGGGGTCGAGGTATTCCACCCGCACATCTTCGGGCAGGGTCAGGTGAATGGGGGCATAGTTGAGAATCGCCCGCACACCGGCAAACACCAGCGCGTTCGCGACTTCCTGGGCCGCTGCCGCGGGGGTGGCAATCATGCCAATCTGAATGCCCGCCTCTTGCACGCGGCGGGCCATGGTACGAATGTCTTCCACCACCAGTTCCCCCGCCTGGGTGCCAATTTTAGCAGGGTCTTTGTCAAAAGCCATCGCAATGCGAAAACCGCGCTCGGCAAAGCCTTTGTAACGCGCCAGGGCATGCCCAAGGTCGCCCACGCCCACCAGCACCACATCCCACACTTTGTCCACGTGCAAGTGGCTGCGCAGCGCCGCTATCAGCGAAGCCACCGGATAGCCCCGCCCTTGCTTGCCGTACTCGCCGAACATGGAGAGGTCTTTCCGAATTTGGGCTGCCGAAACACCCAACCGTTCGCTCAACTCTTGCGAAGAGATGCAGGTCAGCCCTTCGGCCAGCGCGTGCTCCAAAGCCCGCAGGTAAATCGGCAAACGACTGACAACAATATGAGGAATCTGGCGGCTCATGGCAAACCCTCTCTCTGGGCAACGGAATGGCTTGAGCATAATTTACCAGATTTTCCGCCTTTGTGCAAACTGGTACAAGCCCCCTGTGCCCCGCCTGGAACGCACGGCTTGCGGGCCATTATGGCAACATGGCGCCACGCCAAAAAACGACAAGCAAAGGGGAACCCACCAGCAGCCCCAACAGCACCAAGCCACCCATTACAAAGACGATGCGCCGCGCCGGCTGTGCCCGCCCGCGCCACCGCCAGCGCAAGCCCATCCACGTGCCGCCCCAAATGGTGAGCGCCAGTGCCGACAAAACCGGCCGCGTCCACTCACAAGGCGCGCCGACCACCGTGACCAGCCACGCCCCCACAGGCATCACCAGCCCCAGGGCTAAAATGCCCACGCCCGCCGCGATCAGCGCGGCGGCTTCCCGCCCGTCCATGAATTCTTCTTGATGAAGCGGTAATGCCATGCTCTATCCTCGTCAAGTTCAGTGATAGAAAACACCTTGCGCCGTCATGCTCCCCAACAGGGCAGCCAGCAAGGTATTCCCCAAGGCCACCATCATCAATACCCACAACCCTCGCCGATACCAGGCCGGGGTCAAGGCGCGTCGGCGGGCGCGCCGTGCCAGATACACACATGCCGTGGCCGCCACAGGCACCATCATGCCCCACGAGGCCATCCACGGCAAGCCCAGGCTGCGCCAGCCGGCATGTCCTCCCACTGTCCACGCTTCGGGGCGCGCATACATCACGATCATGCCGCTCAATGGCGTGAGCCAGGCAAAGAACAGCATCCCTGCCCACCCCCACCGCTGCAATGAAGGGCGATGTTGCCGCAGCCACGGGCGCACCTTGCCCAGCTTGCTGCTGTATGAAACGCACAACACCGTCAGCACCACCAGAGGCAGGCCGAAGACAATTCCATGAAGAAACGACCAGCGCAGCATGGCCCCTCCCGCCAAAGAGCGAATAAAAAACGGCAGCGCACCTGCTGCTACCGTTGTCATTGTAGGGGGTTTATCCACCGCTGTCCAGCGATAAATGGCACCCCTTTTTTGGGCATTTGTCACGTTTTTAGCGGCGGCGCTCCCAAAGGCTGATGGTTTCAATATGGTAGGTTTGGGGGAACATGTCGAAAGGCGTGAGGTGCGCCAAACGATAGCCATGACGCGCCATGCGGCGGCCATCGCGGGCTAAGGTAGCGGGGTCACAGGAAACATACGCAATCACCGCCGGAGAAAGCGCCATCAGGCCATCCAATGCCGCGCGACTGAGGCCGCTGCGGGGCGGGTCGAGCACCGCCACATCCGGCTGGAAGCCCTGAGCCGCAAGGTGTTCCAACGCCATCGCCGCCGGGGCTTCATAAAGCGCGACGTGGTCGAAAGCATCCAGATTGACGCCAAAATCATAGCAGGCTTCCGGCGAAGACTCCACTGCCACGAGTTCCCCAACCCTTGGCGCCAGGAAAGCACTGAACAGCCCTACCCCGCTGTAAACTTCCAGCAAGCGGGTGTGGGGCGTCAGCGGCAGGTGCTCCAACAGGTGGTCGATCATCGCCTCCGCCACCGCGAGGTTGACCTGAAAGAACGAAGCCGCCGAAACGCGGAAAACTTTCCCTTTCACCGCCATGGGCAGGAAGCCACGCCCAGCGAGCACAAAGGTTTCCCCTTCCGGGTTGGTGTATACCGCCGAAAGGGGAAAATCCACCTGGAAGGCCGGCGGCGTGGGGTGCCTCCCCCGCAGCCAGAGCAACACTTCATCGCCTGCTCCAACGCGCAGGTGGACGCGCTCCACCCCACTGTCGGCTTCCAGCGCAAGGTGCGGGATGAGGTCGCGCAACGGCGGGGCTGCCAGCAGGCAATCCTCTGCCGGAACGACCGCTGCCGAGCGGGCTGCACGGAACCCTAAACGCCCCTCCGGCGAAAGGTGCATCTGGATGTGGTTGCGATAGCCCCACACCGCGGGCGAGGGCACGGTAGGCGCAACGACGGGATCGGGGATTTTGCCAATGCGGATGAGTTGATCGCGCACGATGGCGCGCTTGGCCGTCAGTTGCGCGGCATAAGCGACGTGCTGATAGTGGCAGCCGCCGCAACGCCCGTAAAGCGGGCAACGCGGCGCCACCCGGTCGGCAGCGGCTTCCAACACCGCCACCACCTCCCCGCGGGCGTAGCGGGGCTTGTCTTCCGTCAGGCGCACGCGCACCCGCTCGCCAGGGAGGGCCAACGGCACGAAGACCGCGCGGCCATCTTCCAGCCGCCCCAGCGCCTCGCCGCCGTAAGCCCAGGTGGTCAGTTGTACTTCGCAGATGTCGTTCATGCCGCGCTTCCCAGAGGGGAAGGCCGCGCCGTGAGGGTCAATCGACCTCCCCGGCTACGGCCACTGCCAGACGGCCGGGGTCGAGGTAACGGCGGGCGGCTTCCAGAATGGCCTCAGGCGTCACCGCGCGCACCAGGTCGGCAAAGCGGCGGTAGTAATCCAGCCCCAGGCCGTAACGTTCCATCGTCAGCAAAGCACCGGCCACGCCGTGGTTGCTCTCGAAGCTCAACGGCAGGCTGCCAATGATGCCAGCCTGGGCGTCAGCCAGTTCTTCGGGCGTGACCGGCTCGGTCACAAAGCGGCGGATTTCGGCGATGATGAGCCCGATGGCTTTTTCCACGTTCTGCGGCGCAACGCCGGCGTTCACTTCCCACGGGCCGGGGCCATAGCCGCCGTGCAATTCAGAGTAGGCATAATACGCCAGCCCTGCCTGCTCGCGCACGGCGTCGCCGATGCGCCCCATCAGCCCAAAGCGCCCCAAAATCGTATTGCCCACCATCGCCGGCAGGTAATCGGCATCGGCGCGGGCAGGGCCTGCCGCGCCCACCACCACATCGCACTGGCTCTTGCCAGAGACGCGAACCTCGGTGCGGGCAGGGGCTTCCAATGGCGTCAGCGGCGGCAACGGCGGCGGGGCGGGCTGGCTGGGGTTTTGCCAGTCGCCCAGGGCTTCCCTCACGGCCTCCACCGCAGCCTGGGGGGAAACCGCCCCCACCACGGCAATCACCATACCGCGCGGGCCGTAGTGCTGCTGGTGAAACGCGACCACATCGTCGCGGCTGATGGCCTGAATGGTCTCAGGGTAACCCTCATCGGGACGGGCGTAAGGATGTTCGCGATAGACCAGGCGGTCGAAGGCCAGTTCGGCCATTTCGGCGGTATCTTGCGCCCGCAGCGCCAAAGAAGTCAACCACTGGGCGCGCAGTTTTTCCAATTCATCGGCGGGGAAAGCAGGGCGGCGCAGGGCTTCATCCAGCAAGCCCAGCAACAGGGGCAGGTCTTCGGCCAGAGCCTTGCCGCTAAAGCCGGTGGTATGGGTATGCCCGCTGAAAGCCAGGCGCGCACCGTTGGCTTCCAGCAAGTCGTAGAGGCCGTCGAAAGTGTAATGCTCGGTGCCGCGCAACAGCATCCCGGCAGTGAAGCGCGCCAGCCCGAGTTTTTCCTCGGGGTCGAACAGCGCACCCACTTGCAGGAAACCGCTCAGTACCACCGACTGGCTTTGAAAGTTGGGGCGCGTCAACACCGTGATGCCATTGGGCAAGGTCACGCGTGTGACATCGTCGGGACCAGGAATGGAATGCGTGGGGGCCATGGTTTAGTTGAAGTGGCGCGTCAGCCGTTGCCAGAGGTCGTCTTTCTGGCCGGGAACGAAGGGGGTATAGAGGCTCAACCGGTCGGCAAGCCCGCGGTAACGCGCTTCCAAAGCCGCAGGCAACTCGGCAGGGGAAGCCACGACGGCAAAAGTGTGCAGCATTTCGTCGGAAACCAGGGCGGGCATGGCTTCCCACTGGCCGCGGGCAGCCAGGGCCGAAAGACGCTCGGCCACCTCTTCCCAGCCATGCAGGCGCATCACCCGCCGGTAAGAAGGCGTGCTCGCATAGAACGCGATCTGTGAGCGCACGAAGCTTTCCTCTTCGGCATCGGTCACCACGAAAGCGGTCAATTGAATTTGCGGGCGGGGGCGCGCCGCCTTTGCCGCCCCTTCGTCGATGGCCGGGAGCAGCACTTCCCGCAGGTAGCGCACGGTATGGAAGGGATGCACTAAGAAGCCATCGGCTGCCTCGCCAGCCAGCCGCGCCAGCCCGGTGTTCACCCCCGCGATGTAAATGGGGATCTCAGGATGTTCGATGGGGCCCGGATTGAAGAAAGGCGACATCAAGGTCAGCTTGTAATATTCGCCGCGGAAGTTGAGTTTCTCGCCATGTTGCCAGGTGCGCCAGAAGGCGCGGATGGCTTGAATTTCTTCCCGCAGTTTGCCTACCACCGAGTCGGGCCACGCCATGCCAAAGCGGCGGGTGATGTGCGCCTTGACCTGGGTGCCCAACCCTAAGATGAACCGGCCACCGGAAACCGCTGCCAGATCCCACGCGGTGTAGGCCAGGTCGGCAGGGCTGCGGGCAAAGGCAATCGCCACCGCGGTGCCCATCTGCAAACGGCGGGTGTGTTCGGCAATCAGCGGATGGGGCAGAAAGGGGTTGTGCTGGGTCTCGGTCGTCCAGATGGCAGCAAAACCCATCGCCTCGGCGGCCTGCGCCACCTGAGGCACATCACGCAACGGCAAGGGAGGAAGGGAAGCGTCGAAGTCCATAGGCATCTCAAAGGGAGGAGGGGGTTAGGGGGTTAGGGGGTTAGGGGGTTAGGAAGTTTGGGGGAGGGCCAGCATCAGGTTTTCGGTCACCAGCCGGGTATTGACATAGTGGTCGACGTCGTCGATAGCCTGCAAGATGGCCTGCACCACGGCCAGCGCGCGCGCCGGCGGCACAGCAGCGGCCAGGGCTTCCAGTTGCGCGCGATAATCGATGTTGGTGAGCGCCGCAGGAGCACCTGAGGCCAGCATGAGCACATCCCGCCAGAAGGAAAGCCACACCGTCAACAACGCCACCAAAGCGGAGCGGTCTTTGGCGGCATCTTCAGCAAAGGCAAACCGACGGATGCGGTCGGCGGGCAGCAACGCGAGCAAGGCTTCCAGCGCCTCGGTGCGGGCTTCCAGCAGGTCGGGGTTTTGGTGCAGGCGCAGGGCATAACCCGGCCTGCCGCCAGAAAGGTGCGCCAGAAATTCGGCCTCTGCCGCCGGGATGCCGTGGCGGCGCTGGAGCGCCTCGGCCAGGGTTGGTGGGGAGAGAGGGCGCAAACGCAGCACCTCGCAACGGGAAACCACCGTGGGCAGCAGCGCTTCGGCGCTCTCGGCTGTGAGCAAAAGCACGACGTGGGGCGGAGGCTCTTCCAGGGTTTTGAGCAAAGCATTGGCCGCGCTGGGATGGGCTTCCTCGAAGTTGAGCAGCAAGGCCACGCGATAAGGTGCGGCCCGCGGCGTCAGCGCCAGCAGGCGCTCGAGGGCACGAATTTGCTCGACCTTGATGACGCGCGTGTCTTCCGCTCGCCGCACGATGTGCAGATCGGGGTGCTGCTCGCTGGCCATCTGGCGGCAATTTCGGCACACCCCGCAGGCTTCCCCTGGCGCGGGGGGCTGCTCGCACGTCAGCGCCTGGGCCAAACGCAGGGCAAGGGTGCGGCGGCCTACGCCGTTAGGGCCGGTGATGAGGTAAGCATGGCGCACAGCCCCGCGGCGAATGTGCCCCTTGAGCAGTTCCTCAGCCCACGCGTGCCCGATCAAATCCCACGCCATGCCCCCATTGTAGCCGAAAGCGAAGCAGAAGCCAAGGGAAACCGTTTGCCGCCGCGCCCTCCCCTGATATAATGGCGACACGCTTTTCTCAGCCCGGTGACCGAAAATGACGCATTCCGAGACTTCCCCCGCCTTCCCCCCTCCTCACCGTCCCGGTGTGGCAGTGCAGATCGCGGCCGCAGCCCTGCTGGCGGCAGGCGCGGGTGCATGTTACTACCTCGCCGCGCAGCCATCACGCGCCGGGCTGGTCTTTTTGCTTCTGGGGCTGCTCCTCACCGCGCCGCTGCCGCTTTTGCTTTACGGAGCGTATGCCCTGCAACGGGCAACCTACACGGTGGACCGCGACCGCCTGGTGTTGCAATGGGGCTGGTGGGTAGAGGAAGTGCCTTTGCAAACCGTGACGTGGGTGCAATCTGCCGAAGCGCTGGGCACGCCGCTCCCTCTGCCGCGCGTGCGGTGGCCGGGCAACCTGACGGGCGAGCGGCAGGCAGGCGACCTGCGCTTTACCTTTATGGCCGCCCAGCCGCAAGGGCTGGTGGTCATCGCTACCGAAGATCGCCGCTTTGTAATTTCGCCCGCCGACCCTGCGGCCTTCCTGGAAGCCGTGCGGCGTGCAGCCGAAGAAGGTTCGCTGGAAACCATCGCGCCGGTGTCACATCGCCCGACGCGATGGCTGAATGCCATCTGGCGCGATGGTTTCGCCCGCGCACTCTTGCTGACGGCCTGGGGGGCTACCCTCGCGGCGGTACTGTGGAGCAGCCTGGCCGCCTCGAGCCTGGCAGGGAGCGGCAGCGCCGTCGCCGATGACCGGGCTGTGCTGCTGGCCGCCGCCGCAGTGCTCTTCCAGGGGCTGAATGCCGGGCTGGGGCTGTTTGCTTACCAATCCCCCACCCGCCGGGCCATGGCCTACCTCATCTGGGTGGTTGGCGCCGTGGCTGCCGTGGGCTTCCTGGCTTCTGTGGGCGTGGTGCTGCTGGGGGGTGCAGGATGAGCATGTTCGCCCAGGTGGGGCTGGGCAGTGTCGCGGCCGCGCTGGTGGCGTGGGGGGCTTATCGGGCGCGGGCGCTGGCTTCCAGCGGCGCGTGGGCGGCGTTAGCCGTGGGGACGCTGGTGTTTGGCCTGGGCGGGTGGGCCTGGGCTGCGTTGCTGCTGATTTTCTTCGTCTCTTCCAGTGCGCTATCGCATCTTTTTCGCCGCCGCAAGCACGCGCTGAGCGAAAAGTTTGCCAAAGGCAGCCAACGCGATTGGGGGCAGGTCGCCGCCAACGGGGGACTGGCGGCGACATTGGCGGTCTTCCACGCCTGGCAGCCGGAAGCCCGCTGGGCGTGGGTGGCTTTTGCGGGCGCATTGGCCGCCGTCAACGCCGATACCTGGGCTACGGAAATCGGCGTGCTTTCTCCCTGGAAACCGCGCCACATTCTCACGGGCCGGTCCGTGCCGCCGGGGACTTCGGGCGGGGTTTCCCCCGTGGGGCTGGCGGCCTCGCTGGGCGGCGCGGCGCTGTTGGGCACCGCCGCGCTGGCAGGTATGGCTTCCGGAACAGTAGCCCTCGCGGTCACCCTCGGCGGTTGGCTGGGCGCGTTGCTGGATTCCCTTTTGGGCGCCACCGTGCAGGCAATGTTCTTTTGCCCGGTATGCCAAAAGGAAACCGAGCACTCGCCGCGCCACACCTGCGGCACGCCGACCCGCTGGCAACGGGGCTGGCGCTGGATGAACAACGACGTCGTCAACGCGCTGGCTTCCTTCGCAGGCGCAGCCCTGGCCGTGGCTGTGTGGGCCTGGCTGACATAAAAAAGCCGCAGGTTGTCCGCGCCCCGCAAGCCCTACCTGCGTAAGCGCGAACAACCCTGCGGCGGGTATCCCTGGAAGGCAACCTCCGTTACGGTTTCAGGCGGAAGTTGATCAGGGTGATGTTCTCTTCACAGGAATCGTGGGTGTCGAAGTAAATTTGTGGGGAAACCGGCAGCCCGTTGGGGTCGAGCAGTTGAATGTAAAGGGTATGGGTGCTGGCAATGGGGTGGTCCGCCAGTTGAATTTCGTAACCACCCGGCCCGAAGTTGGTGGCCGTGCCGCTGATGGTGTAAAGTTCCACCGGCGTGCCCGCCAGTTCGCCGCGCACCATGACGTTGATGACCACCGGCTTGCCGCTGGCATCCAGCACCTGCCCTGCGACGCTCAACCAGTTACACCCCTCGGCGCTATGGAAAACCTTGCTGGTGCTGTACGTTGGGGTGCCGGGTTGCAGTTCATAGGGGTACGGCGTCGGCGAGAGGGTCGGCGTCGGCGGCACGGTGGGGGTAGGCGTGAGGGTAGGCGCGGGGGTGGGCGTGCTCGTCGGGCTGGGGGTAATGGTGGGCGTCGGCGTCCAGGTAGGGGGCAGCGTCACCACCGGCAGCGTGGCCGTGGGGGTAGGGAAGCTCAGCGTCGGCGGCAGGGTAGGCGGCGGGAAGGGGTTGAACGGGACATAAGGGTTGACGAAGACCAACATGAAGCCGCTCAACATACACAACGTCGCCACCACAATCAGCACTGTGAGCAGGTTCCAGATCCAGCCTGAAGACTTTTTCTTGCGTTGGGGTTCGTCGATAAATTCCAAAGACATGAGCGCCCTCTCTGCTAAGGCGAAGGGGTGAGCAAAATACGCAAGGTGCTGTTCTTCCGTTGCTGCTGCAGCCAGGTCTGCACTGCGGCCATTTCCAACTTTCGGCGGGCATCGGGGGAAAGCGGGCGGACTTCTCGGCCTTCCACCTGAATGATGTGGTAGCCCAGCGGCGTTTTGATAATGCCGCTTACCTGCCCCACCTTCAAAGAAAACGCGGCGGCTTCAACTGCCGGTTGGGTCAAGTAACCCCGCGGGAACCAGCCCAGGTCGCCTTGCCCTTCGGGGTCGTAGGCTGCTGCCAGCGCCGCAAACTTCTCACCCTGTTTCAGGCGGGCCAGGATGTTTTCAGCCTCTTGTTTATTATAAACTAAAATCTGGCGGGCATGCACCTGTTCCGCTTCGGTGGGCACCTGCGCAGCAATGCGCTGTACCATCCAGGCCGCGGCCTGCGCCTGCCGCAGCGCCTGCAGGAAACTGGCCCGGGTATAGCCCTGCTTTTGCAAGAACTTTTGCAAGGCCGCTTCGCCGCCTGCTTCCTGCACGGCCTGCTGCCACAGGGTTTCATCACCGGGCGGCTGAAAGCCTTCCCGGTAAGCGGCTGCAGCGAGCAACATTCGGTCGATCATATCGTCCAGCACGCGCGTCGCGCTTTCCTGCGGTGCGAGTTTCGTGCCAACTTCGGCTTCGGCGGCGCGGAAGCG